>CAZIYK010000012.1:7092-18079 GCA_964543445.1 uncultured Flavobacteriales bacterium | reverse complement strand
TAATAAATAATACATTTGCCCCTTTATTAATAAATATCACACAACTTTAACAATGAAGAAAATTTTACTGCTATTTTTCCTTTTTACGGGCACTATTTATGCTCAGGAAAAAAAGTCTTTAACTCCTGATGATTTTGCACAATGGCAAAGATTAGAGAGTCAACAAATATCACGTTTTGGAAATATTATTGCTTACACTGTAAGAGCACAAGAAGCTGATGGCTCTGTGGAAATTTACAACGATAAAACCCAATCTAAAGCGATTTTTGAAAGGGGTACAAGACCGAAAGTTTCGTACAACGAGAAATATGTTTCGTTTTTGGTGAAACCTCAATTTCAGAAAATACGATCTGAGAAAAAGGCTAAAAAGAAGAAATTAAAATTGTCGCAAGACAGTCTAAAGGTTTACGATGTTGCCAAAAATAAAATAGTTTTCGAATTACCGAGAATTAAGGATTATAAATTTCCAGAGGAAGCAGATGGATTTATTGCTTTCCAGAAAATTCCTAAAAAAGAGAACAAAAAAGACAAATACAAAACTTTTGAGATTGGAGTATTTAACTTTTCTAATTCTGATACATTAGATGTTAAGTATGTTAAAGAATTTGCTTTCGACAAAAAAGGAAAGAGTTTATTTGTAGTTAAACAAGGAGTAGATTCAATTATTAAATCGGGTATTTACAAGATTAATCTAGCTAATTTCAAGGAGACAGTTGTTGATACTTCTGCAAATTTGTACAGCAAATTATCAATTTACAACAGTACAAAATTATCTTTTATTGCTAGTAACGATAGTTTAAAAGCAGAAAACAAAAAATACCAACTTGTATTGATTAACAATTCTGTTTCTACAATTATTGATTCTACTAAAGTGAACGATGGTTGGAAAATTAGTCAATATCAAAAACCTCAATTTTCTGATAATGGACTTCGTTTATTTTTTGGTTTACAAATAGATAGACCTTTCATCGCTAAAGACACAACACTTCTAGATGAAGAAAAAGCAGAAGTAGATGTGTGGTCTTGGACAGACAAGCAGATTCAACCAGAGCAAAAAGTAAATAGAAAGAAGATAAAAGAGAAATCTTACTTAGCTGTTTATCATATCAAAACAAAGAAGCTTGTTCAACTTGCCAACGAAGAAGTAGAAAGCATTACATTAGATAGAAAGAAGAATTTATTGACGGCAATAGGGTATGGAAACTCGGAATATAAAATAGCGAGAAGCTACGATTATCCTTGGAAAAGAGATCTTTATTCTATCGATATAAATTCTGGTGAAAAGAAGTTGTTAGTAAAAGGAATTGGTGACAGAGTTATTCTTTCTCCAAAAGGAAATTATGCGACATATTACAATAGGGTAGATTCAGCATGGTTTAATGTTGATACCAAAAAAGGAAAAATTTACAAGTTAACTACCAATTCAGATAACAGTAAGTTTTACGACGATGAAAATGATATTCCATCTTTGCCACCGGCTGTAGGACAAGCTTATTGGAGTGCTGATGAAAAATTCTTGGTAATTAACGATAAATATGACTTGTGGAAAATAAAACCAAAAGGAAGTAGAAGAAATACTAATATTACTAATGGTTTTGGAGTAAAGAATTCTCTACAATTTAGATATAATCTTTTAGAAGCTAAGCAAGAATATTTACCAGTTGATAAAGATTTGTTAGTAACAGCATTTAATCAGAAAACTAAAGGTTACGGTTTGTACACTGTAGATTTCAAAAAACATAATCCTGAAATAATATTTGAAGGAGATGTATCTATTTCTAGAGTTAGAAAAGCTGAAAAAGCAGATTCTTATATTTACATGCAGGAGAGTTTCAAAGATTCGCCAAATTTATTTTTGGTAAAAGCTAGTGATTGGAAACCGAAGCAAATTTCAGATACCAATCCTCAGCAGAAAAATTACAAATGGGGTAGTGTAGAGTTAATTTCTTGGAAATCGTACACAGGAAAGGATTTAGAAGGATTGATGTATTATCCAGAAGATTTTGATTCTACCAAAAAGTATCCTGTAATTGTTTATTTCTACGAGATTTATTCTGATAGAATGAATAAATATTACGCTCCTACGCCAAGTAGATCCATTGTTAATTTTACTTATTTAACGAGTAATGATTACATAGTATTTGTGCCAGACGTTAGGTTTACTGAAGGACAACCGGGACAAGATTCTTACGATGCAATAATGCCGGGAGTAGATAAAATAGAAAAATACAGTTATGTAGATTCTGATAATATTGCTATTCAAGGTCAGAGTTGGGGAGGATATCAAGTAGCGTATTTGGTTACTCAAACTAATAGATTTAAATGTGCAATGGCTGGAGCTCCAGTTTCTAATATGACATCAGCTTACGGAGGAATACGTTGGGCATCTGGATTAAGTAGAGAATTTCAATACGAAAGAACTCAGAGTAGATTAGGAAAAGATTTGTGGAGTGGTTTTGATAGATATATTGCAAATTCACCAGTGTTTATGGCTCCTAAAGTAGAAACTCCGCTGTTGATGATGCATAATGACAATGACGGAGCAGTACCTTACTATCAAGGAATAGAGTATTTTATGGCATTGCGTCGTTTGCACAAACCAGTTTGGTTGCTTGTTTATAACAAGGAATCGCACAATCTTAAATATCGAAAAAACATGAAGGATTTAACTGTTAGAATGTATCAGTTTTTCGATTATTACTTAAAAGATAAACCTGCTCCAAAATGGTTGATTGATGGAGTACCTTATATAGATAAAGGACGTGATTATGGATTGGAGTTGAAAGAATAATCCATATTTAAAACGATAAATTGAAACCTCGAATTTTTAAACATTGCTGTTTAATTTCGAGGTTTCTTTTTTTGTGTATTTTTGTTTAGAGCAAAAAAGATTTTCGGTTTGCTCAACGATTTGAGGTAGAAATAAAAATATAATCAATGATAAAAACAACAATCAATATAAAAGGAGTTTTAATGGATTTATCATCACCAAAAGTGATGGGGATATTAAACATAACTCCTGATTCATTCTACGAAAATAGTAGGATTTCTAAAGAAGAGGATATTGTTAATAAGGTAAATGAAATGATATCTGATGGAATGGATATAGTTGATGTAGGAGGATATTCTTCACGTCCAGGAGCAAAAGAAGTTAGTGTAGAAGACGAAATAGATAGAGTTGTACCGGTAATAAAAATTATTTCTAAGAATTTCCCTGAGCTACCAATATCAATAGATACATTCAGAAGCAAAGTAGCTGAGCAAGCTGTACTTTCGGGAGCAGGAATTATTAATGATATATCTGCCGGGGAGATGGATAAGTCGATGTTTGATTTTGTGGCGGAAGTAGATGTTCCGTATATAGCTATGCACATGAAAGGAAATCCTCAAACAATGCAGAACAATCCAGAATACGAAGATGTAATGCACGAAATGATGCTGTATTTTTCTGAAAAGGTTAATAAATTAAGACAGTTGAATGTAAGTGATATTATTCTTGATCCTGGCTTTGGTTTCGGAAAAACAGTAAGTCATAATTACGAAATATTAAATAAGTTTGAGTTGTTGCAGAATTTAGAATTGCCAACTCTCACGGGCGTGTCACGAAAATCAATGATTAACAAGGTCTTAGGAACAGAACCTAAAGACGCATTAAATGGAACAAGTATTCTGAATACTGTAGCACTTATGAAAGGAACAAATATTTTAAGAGTTCACGATGTTAAGGAAGCAAAACAAGCTGTTTTATTAACGCAAAAAATAATGAATTACAGGTCTTAATTACTAATACTTAATTGCCAATTATTAATTAATATTCATACTTTTACTTTGAACAAATAATTATTCTCAATTTGGACTTTTTAGAATTTAGATTTCTCGATCTTCTCGATATACTTTTAGTCGCTTTTTTTATGTATCAGCTGTATAAGTTGGCTAAAGGAACTGTGGCTATTAATATTTTTATAGGAGTAACAGCAATTTACCTTATTTGGCAAGTTGTAAAGGCTCTTCAGATGGAAATGTTGAGTGAGATTTTGGGTCAGTTTATTGGACTAGGAGTCTTGGCTATTGTTATTGTATTTCAGCAAGAGATAAGGAAGTTTTTACTTTTTATAGGATCTTCAAATTTAAGATCGAGAAGTAGTATTTTTAAACAAGTTAGGTTTTTCAAGGAGGAGCAGGTACTCCATACCGATGTAGATTCAATAGTAAAAGCTTGCGTGTCTATGTCTAAAACCAAAACAGGTGCTTTGATTGTTATAGAAAGAAGAAATAAACTAGATTATTTGTTTAATAGTTCTGGTGATAGGATGAATGCTGAGGTAAGTACGCCATTATTAGAAAGTATATTCTTCAAGAATTCGCCACTACACGATGGAGCTGTAATTATTTCTAAAAATAGAATAGTGGCAACAAGAGTTATTTTACCTGTTTCCTCGTCGCATAGTATTCCTTCTCGTTTAGGTTTGCGTCACCGTGCTGCACTTGGAATTACCGAGAATACAGATGCTATATGTTTGGTGGTTTCAGAAGAGACTGGCGAAATCTCTCATATTAGGGAAGGTAATATCACGATAAAAAAATCACCTTTAGAGCTAACTCAATTAGTTAAAGAGGATATTTCTAACATATAATTTTGTACTTTTAAATAAGTATTGAATAATTTATAGTATGTAGTTTAATACCCCCTATATGATAGGGTTTGCTTTCAGTTTATTAGATGAAAGTTTCAGAGTACCCCCTTGATTTTAAGGTTGGTAAGTTGTTGAGTTCTATTTATTGGATGTGCATATCTCAATTTTTTATATGTATAATTAATAAATTGTCAAAAATACACTTACTAATTATGCGATAAGTTAAAAAGGTAACTCAAAGTTGTAGACTACAAATTATAGACATATATTCACTTTGCTATAAAGTATTATATTATCATAAATATTGACGTTTTTACTTACAGTTAGATAAAATACGAACATATATTATATTGATAATTCATGATTTAGATAAAATATTATTGCTATGAATAAACGTTTTGGAATGTATCTCCCAGAGATGGAGCACGATGCATGTGGGATAGGATTTATTTCACACCTAAAGGCCAAGCCATCTAATAAGATTATTACTAGAGCACTTACTATGCTCGAGAATATGGAACATAGAGGTGGACAGTCTGTAGATGAAAAATCGGGTGATGGTGCTGGAATATTAATTCAACTACCTCACAGTTTTTTCGAAAAACAATCACACAAATTAGGGATAGAATTACCTGCAAAAGGTAAATATGGTGTGGGAATGGTTTTCTTCCCTTCTGATAAATTCAAACGCCAACAGTGTAGAAATATATTAAATGAATATATCAATAAAGTAGGTTTGTCATTGCTTGGTTACAGAGATGTACCAGTTGACAATTCAACTTTAGGACAAGCAGCAATAAGTACTGAGCCTAGAATAGTTCAAGTATTTGTTGAAGCTAAGGAAAATATAGATCAAGATGCATTGGAGCGTAAAATGTTTGTTTTGCGTAAATCTGCAGCTCACGAAATAGAGAGACAAGTAGATTTAGAAGATGGAGAATTCTATGTAACATCTTTTTCTTCTAAAGTACTTGGATTTAAAGGACAGTTCACTACTCCGCAATTAACAGAGTACTACGAAGATTTGAGAAATGGCGAAATGGAAGCTGGTTTTGCTATGGTTCACTCTCGTTTCTCAACTAATACTTTCCCTAAGTGGAAATTGGCTCAGCCTTTCCGTTATATTGCGCATAATGGAGAGATAAATACCATTAAAGGTAATGTGAACTGGATGAAATCTTATCAGAATCTTTTGGAATCTTCGTTGTTTACAAGAGAGGAATTAGAGATGATTAAGCCTATTGTAAATCCTCAGAATTCAGATTCTGCAAACCTTGATAATATTGTTGAGCTTTTAGTTTTAGGAGGTCGTTCGTTAGCACATGTTATGATGATGCTTATTCCTGAAGCTTGGCAAAAAGATGATAAAATGGATGCTGATTTAAAAGCGTTCTATCAATATCACGCTTCAATAATGGAGCCTTGGGATGGTCCTGCATCTTTGAGTTTTACCGATGGTAAATCTATAGGAGCTACTTTAGATAGAAATGGTTTACGTCCGTCTAGATACTTGGTTACAAAAGATGATCATGTTATTTTGGCGAGTGAGGCTGGTACAATTAAAATAGAGGATAACGAAGTTCTTAAAAGAGGTCGTTTGCAGGCTGGTAAACTTTTCTTAGTTGATTTCAAAGAAGGAAGAATTATTGAAGATGAAGAAATAAAACAAAATTTATCTCGTAGAAAACCATATGGTAAATGGTTAGAGGCAAATGAAAGGCACATTAATGATTTAAAAAGAGCCGACGAAGATTTAATATTTATTTCTGAAGACGAACTTAAACATCGTCAGGTAGCTAACGGATATACACGTGAGGTTTTAGAACGAATTCTAAAACCTATGAGTGTAGATGCTCATGAGCCTATCGGTTCAATGGGTAGTGATATTCCACTAGCTATTTTATCAGATAAAAATCCTCATTTAAGTCATTATTTCAAGCAATTATTTGCACAAGTATCTAATCCACCTATCGATCCTATTCGTGAAAAATCGGTAATGGCATTAAATACTAGTATAGGTAAAACATATAATATTCTTTCGGAGTCGCCACGTCACTGTAAGCAGATTTCGTTAGACCATCCTATTCTTACTAACGAGGAGTTAGAGAGAATTAAGAATCTTCCTCCAACCGACTTTAGAGTAAAAGTTATAGATATAGTATTCAAGAATACTGGAGAAAAAGATGCACTTAAAACTGCTCTTGATGATATTTGTAAGCAGTGTGATGAAGCTATTTTAGATGAAGAAGCTAACTTGTTAGTAATTTCTGATAGAAATGCAGATGCCGATCATGCATCAATACCATCGTTATTGGCACTTGGTACAATTCACCACCATTTAGTTCGCAACAGACATCGTGTTCGTGTTGGGATAATAGTAGAGGCTGCCGATATTTTTGAAACACATCATTTTGCAACATTGATTGGTTATGGTGCTACAGCAATAAATCCTTATTTGGCATTTGCTAGTATCAAAAACTTAGATTTAGACATTGACTTCCCTACACGTAGAGAGAATTTCATAAAATCTATAAACGCTGGTTTACTTAAGATTTTTGCTAAAATGGGTATTTCTACTTTGCAGTCATATCACGGAGCTCAAATTTTCGAGATTCTAGGATTGTCATCAGAAGTAGTTGAAAATTCATTCCAAGGAACTGTAAGTAGAATTGAAGGATTGACTTACGATGATATTGGACGAGAAGTACTGAATAAACATAATCAAGCTTACAAACCTAAAATGAAGTTTAAACTTCCTTTAGGCGGAGTTTATGCTTGGCGTAAAGAAGGAGAAAATCACCTTTTCACTCCAGATGTTATTGCTAAACTTCAGAAATCATCAAAACTAAACGATGTTAATATTTACCGCGAGTATGCTGATTTGATTAATAATCAGTCAGAAACTGGTTCAATTACACTTCGTAGTTTGTTAGAGTTTAAGCAGAGGCAATCTATTCCTATTGAAGAAGTAGAGCCAGTAGAAAATATACTTAAGCGTTTTGTAACTGGAGCCATGTCTTTCGGTTCAATTTCCTACGAAGCACATACCACTTTGGCTAAGGCAATGAATGTTATTGGTGGTAAATCTAATAGTGGAGAAGGAGGAGAGGATCCAAGAAGATATACTACTGCAGAAGGTGAAATATCTGCAAGGTCTGCTACAAAGCAAATTGCTTCTGGTAGATTTGGTGTAACTATTGAATATTTGAACCAAGCCATAGAATTACAAATAAAAGTTGCTCAAGGTGCTAAGCCTGGAGAAGGAGGACATTTACCAGGACATAAGGTGGATCAATGGATTGCCGATACTCGTAATTCAACAAAAGGTGTAGGATTAATTTCGCCACCACCTCACCACGATATTTATTCTATTGAGGATTTGGCTCAGCTTATTTATGATTTGAAAAATTCTAATCCTGATGCACGTATTAATGTTAAGCTTGTTTCTGAAACAGGTGTTGGTACAGTTGCAGCAGGTGTTGCAAAGGCTAAAGCTGAAGCAATTTTAATATCTGGATTTGATGGAGGTACAGGAGCAGCGCCATTGAGTTCTATTTACCATGCAGGTTTGCCTTGGGAAATGGGATTATCAGAAACTCATCAGACTCTTGTTAAGAATGGATTGAGAAAAAGAATAGTTCTTCAGACTGACGGTCAATTACGTACAGGAAGAGATTTAGCAATAGCTACTCTTTTAGGAGCTGAAGAATGGGGAATAGCAACAGCGGCACTTATTGTAGAAGGTTGTGTGATGCAACGTAAATGTCATAACAACACATGTTCTGTAGGTATTGCAACTCAACGACCAGAGTTGAGGAAGATGTTTAGTGGAAAAGTAGAGCATCTTGTAAACTTCTTTACTTTCTTGGCAAACGATATGCGTGAACATATGGCAATGCTAGGATTTAGAACTGTTGACGAGATGGTTGGTCAGGCACAAGTATTGCGTCAGAAAAAAGAATTTACTCACTGGAAACAGGGTAGAATTGATTTAGGAATGATGCTAGAGTCTTATCCTAAGTTCCAAGACCAAGTAAGCGAGATACCTGCTTCAAGTGATAATTTAGATAGGATTATTTGGAAGAAAATAAAAGAAGATGTTATAGCTAATAATCCTGTTAATGAATTGTTTGATGTGGTAAATACAGATAGAGCAGTAGGAGCTTACTTGTCACATAAACTATATCATCAATTCGGAAAAGAAGGTTCTTCTAGTCCAATTAGGTTGAGGTTTAGAGGTTCTGTAGGTCAGAGTTTTGGAGCTTTTGCAATAAAAGGACTTACTCTGAATCTTTGTGGAGAAGCTAATGATTATGTAGGTAAAGGTCTTTCGGGAGCTGATTTGGTAATCAAACCTTTTTCATATACTCGCGATGACAATGAGATAACTATTGGTAATGTTGCATTCTATGGAGCAATTAGTGGTAGTGCATATATCGCAGGTCCTGCAGGAGAGCGATTCGCAGTTCGTAATTCAGGAGTGAATATTGTTGTAGAAGGAGTTGGAGCTCATGGATGTGAATATATGACTGGAGGTAGAGTAGTAGTACTAGGTAGAACTGGTAGAAACTTTGCCGCAGGTATGACAGGAGGTATTGCTTACGTGTATGATAAATACAATAAGTTTGAACGAAGACTTAATCCTGCTGATGTAGAATTAGAAAGTTTAACAGATGAAGATATTGCTTATGTAAAAGAGCAAGTAGTTAAACATCTAGAACTTACTGGAAGTCCAAAAGCGCAAGAATTCTTAGATAATTTTGATGAGGAAATTAAATTATTCAAGAAAGTAATGCCTACAGACTACAAGAGAGTTTTAGAGGAGGAGAAATTGGAATTAGCAAATCAAAATAAATAAGATGGGAATAATAGGAGCATATCTAACTACGGAAAGAAAAGACGAATCTTACCAAGATAAGGAAGTTCGTATTCAGAACTTTAGAGAGTTTACTATACCTCTATCTAAAGAAGAATTGCAAGAGCAAGCATCGCGTTGTATGGATTGTGGAGTGCCTTTTTGCCATAGTGGTTGTCCATTAGGCAATGTTATTCCCGATTTTAACGATGCAGTAGCTCATGAAGATTGGGAAACTGCAGCACGATATTTATTTGATACTAATTCTTTCCCTGAATTTACAGGGAGAGTTTGTCCTGCACCTTGTGAGTCATCGTGTGTTTTGAGTATTAATAGAGATGCGGTAAGCATTAAGCAGATAGAAAAAAGAATTGTTGAAACAGCTTATGAAAACGGATGGGTAAAACCTTATGAAGAGGTTGATGCATCAGGGTATAATGTAGCTGTTATTGGTGGTGGTCCAGCAGGGCTAGCTGCTGCTGATAGACTTTCTAGTCTTGGACATAATGTTACAGTTTACGAGAAAGATAAGTTTGTAGGAGGATTACTTCGTTATGGAATTCCTGATTTTAAATTAGAAAAATCGGTAATTGAGCGTCGTGTTAAAGTTATGAAGGATGCAGGAGTAGAATTTATAACTTCAACTGAGGTAGGTAAAGATGTAAGGCTTTCTGATTTAGACAACAGTTTTGATGCAGTTCTTTTCACTATAGGTTCTCAAGTTCCAAGAGATTTACCAATTGAAGGTAGAGATCTTGAAGGAGTTTATTTTGCAATGGAATATTTGCGTCAATCTAATCAGCTTCAATCAGGAGAAATAAGTGAATTGACAATTAATGCTAAGGATAAAAAAGTATTAGTAATTGGTGGTGGAGATACAGGTTCTGACTGTTTGGGTACAGCAATTCGTCAAGGAGCTAGCAAGGTTAGTCAAATTGATATTATGCCAAAACCACCAGAAAAACGTATTCCTACAAATCCTTGGCCAGAATATCCTTTCACGTTAAAAACTTCTACTTCGCAAAAAGAGGGAGGAGAAAGAGCTTGGAATATTCAGACTACTAAATTTATTGGAAAAGATAAATTAGAGGCTGTAGAAATGCAGGATGTTAAATGGATAACTAAGGATGGTAGAAGAACTTTCGAACCTGTTGAAGGAACTTTGAGAGTAGAAGAGTACGATTTAGTTTTCATAGCTGCAGGTTTCTTGTCTCCAATAATAGATGGTATTGTAGCCGATAGTAATGTTGAGCTTACTGATAGAAATAATATTTCTGCAACACAGAAAGACTATAAAACTTCTAGAGAGAAATTCTTTGCCGCAGGTGATGCTCGTAGAGGTCAGTCTTTAGTCGTGTGGGCTTTATCGGAAGGTAGAGATGCAGCAATAGCAATTGATAAATATTTGAGAAAAAAATAATCAAACTAGATTATTGAAAGTTTTGTTTATTTATAGCAGAAAACGGTCACAGTCTTAATTGGTTGTGGCCGTTTTTAT
>CAZIYK010000012.1:0-6992 GCA_964543445.1 uncultured Flavobacteriales bacterium | reverse complement strand
AATGAAAGCAGCAACAGTATCGCAAATAAAAAAAGAACTGAAACATCTTTCGCAGGATGAAATGATAGATTTAGTTTTACGATTATCAAAATTCAAGAAAGAAAATAAAGAATTGTTGACTTATTTGTTGTTCGAAGAATCTAGTGAGCCAAGCTATATTGAAGCAGTAAAACAAGAAGTAGATGATACTTTCGATACAATTAATACTTCGAGTTATTTCTACATAAAAAAGAGTGTTAGGAAAATTCTAAGGCTTGTAAAAAAGTATATCAGATATTCAAATAATAAAGAAACCGAGGTAGAATTGATGCTTTATTTTTGTCATAAGCTTAAAAATATGCATCCACCAATGGAAAGAGATAAGGCATTGCACAATATTTATTTAAGACAGGTAGATGCTACACGAAAATCTATTTCTAAACTTCACGAGGATTTACAGTTTGATTATGAAAGAGAATTACAAAAGATGGAGGGTGATTTTTGAAATTCCATAAAAAAGAGCCCAACCAAAAATAGTTGAACTCTTATGTATTTCTGAATTTTGTAACTTCTATTTCTCAGCGAAAGCACCCATGTTAGAGAATTTTTCAATTCTTTGGTTTACCAACTCGTCAGTGTCGATAGCTTTTAGTTCTTTAAGAGCTTTTAAAATTTCGTCTTTTACAGTATTGAAAATTTCTTCTCTATTTTGATGAGCTCCACCAAGAGGTTCTTTAATAATGCCGTCAACAAGTTTATTACCTAACATGTCATCAGCAGTAAGTTTTAATGCTTCGGCAGCTCTCTCTTTGAAATCCCAACTTCTCCAAAGAATTGTTGAACAGTTTTCGGGAGAAATTACAGAGTACCAAGAGTTTTCTAGCATGTAAACTTTGTCTCCTACACCAATTCCTAATGCTCCACCAGAAGCTCCTTCTCCAATAATAATACTTATGATAGGAACTTTAAGTACTGACATTTCGAAAATGTTACGAGCAATAGCTTCTCCTTGACCTCTTTCTTCAGCTTCAAGTCCTGGGAATGCTCCAGGAGTATCGATAAATGTAACAACAGGAATATTGAATTTCTCTGCCATTTTCATCAATCTAAGAGCTTTTCGGTAACCTTCAGGATTTGCCATACCAAAATTGCGGTACTGACGCATTTTAGTATTAATACCTTTTTGTTGCCCGATGAACATAACCGATTGATCGCCTATTTTACCAAGTCCACCAATCATTGCTTTGTCGTCTTTTACATTTCTGTCGCCGTGAAGTTCAAGAAAAGTATCTCCAGAGATAGCATTTATATAGTCGAGAGTGTAAGGTCTCGATGGATGACGAGATACTTGAACCCTTTGCCAAGCAGAAAGGTTGTCGTAAATCTCGTGTTTAGTTTTTTCTAGTTTCTCTTTTATCTTGTTGCAAGTATCGCTAACATCGATCTCGCTTTTTTCTCCTAATTCATAACACTTCTCAAGTTGCTCTTCTAGTTCCTTGATAGGTAATTCAAAATCTAAGTATTCCATAAACTTTGTTTTTTTAAGACGTGCAATATACAAAAATATGATAGTGATAGTTTATTGTAATGTGTAAAAAAAGAAAAGTAAAAATAAATATCGTGAGCTGAAATTCAGTTAATTGAATGAGGTGTTTGCGACATTAATAACTGAATAAGTATTTAAAGATAAGTTTACATCTTCTTTTTTTAGGAGTTAACATATTTTTTTGATTTAACTTTTATGTTTTGTTCTTAATAACAGTAGGCCAACGAATGTTATAAGGCCATTAAATATTAATAATTCAAATCCGAAATTGTACCCAAACCATTCGAAAGAATTTTCTTTAACTATGTAGCTAATTATTGGTGAAGCTATGGCTATAATTGGTATGTATTTGTCTTTCACTTGTATTTTAGTAAACAATCCGAAAGCGTACATTCCTAGTAGTGGACCATACGTGTAACCTGCAAAAACAAATAATTCTTTAATTACATTTTCGTCAATAACATACCCGAAAATTATTATCACAGCCATTAGTACTAAAGAAACACCTATATGTACTATTTTTCTAATTCTTATTGCTTTGCTTACCTCCATTTTTTCTACTTCCAAAATATCTACGCTGAAAGATGTAGTTAGAGAAGTGAGGGCACTATCTGCACTAGAATATGCCGCAGCTATCAATCCTAAAATAAACAATATGGCTGTTGCAACTCCTAAATCTGATTGAGTTGCAATTATGGGAAATAGATTGTCGGCATGGGCATCAATTCCGTTAGCTTGTGCATATTCTAAAAGTAAAACACCAACCGCTAGGAAGAAAAAGTTAACTACAAAAAGAGAAATACTCATCCAAAAGATATTTTTCTGAGAGTCTTTTAATGTTTTACAAGTTAAATTTTTCTGCATCATATCCTGATCCAAACCTGTCATAACTATTGTGATAAACATACCAGCAAAGAACTGTTTCCAGAAATAATTTGGAGCAGAAGAATCTTCGAAATGAAAGGTTGTAGAATATTCGCTGTTGTAAATATGTGAAAAGAAATCGCCAAAATGAATATCTAGCCTGTTAGATATTATTATCAAAACCAATGCTACAGCTCCCAACATAAAAAATGTTTGAAGGGTATCAGTCCATATAATTGTTTTAATTCCTGATTTAAAAGTATAAATCCATATTAGAATTATGGTAATGGCAACAGTTACAAAAAACGGTACTCCAATAGCATCGAAAATTAATAGTTGCAATACGTTGGCAACTAGAAATAATCTGAAAGAAGCTCCAATTATCCTAGAAATCAAAAAGAATGATGCTCCAGTTTTGTAAGCAAATTTTCCAAAACGTTGTTCTAAGTATCCATAGATAGAAATCAAATTCAAACGGTAGTACAGCGGTAGTAGTAGGTACATAATTACTAGATATCCGAAAAAATATCCTAGTACCATTTGCATATAACTAAATCCTGAAGTTTCTACCCATCCCGGTACGGAAATAAATGTTACACCTGATAATGATGCACCTATCATCCCAAATGCAACTACGTACCAAGGCGATTGTTTGTTTCCTGTAAAGAAATCGTCGTTAGATTGTTTTTTGCTTGTTAGGTAGGAAATACCTATTAATACTATAAAATATAATGCTATTAAAAGGGCAATTAATAAAGGGTTCATTTTTGGTTTTGAGTTAGTTTGTAAAGCAGTATTCTATAATGTTACAACCCATTTTAAGAGCTAATAATCTTAAGTTTTCGGGGTCGTTGTGAACTTTTGCATCTTCCCATCCATCACCAATATCACACTCGTGGGTGTACAGAAGTACAACTCTGTTGTTTATTGTAATTGCAAACGCTTGAGGTGTTTTGCCATCGTGTTCATGAATTTTAGGCAATCCGTTTTTGAAATCAAATGTTTGATGAAAAATAGGATGAGAGTATGGTAAAACTTTTAATTTTTTATCGGGATATAGTTTTTTTATCTCCCTCATAATAAATTTATGCATCCCGTAATTATCATCTATATGAAGAAAGCCTCCATTGTTTAGATAATTTCGTAATCGTTTAATTTGAGTATCACTAAAAACAACATTTCCATGGCCTGTCATGTGTATGAAAGGGTAGGAGTAGATGTCATCAGAATTAATATCTACTATATCGTAAGGAGAAATAATGTTAGTAGAAATATTCTGATTAGTAAATTTGATTAGATTTTTTAAAGCACTAGGATTTGCATACCAATCGCCACCTCCATCGTATTTTAATTGTGCAATTTTTACCTGGGAAAATAGGCTAGTAGAAAAAAATAAGAGTATAAAAACAAGTTTATTCATTTACAAAAGCAATTGAATGTACAGCTGCTAGTGCAGCAGTTTCTGTTCTTAATCTGAAATTACCTAATGTAACAGGAGTAAATCCTTTTTCTAAAGCTGTTGCAATTTCTTCTTTACTGAAATCTCCTTCGGGACCAATTAAGATTAAATATTTTCTGTTGGGCTTTAATTCTGTTTTTAGAGATTTTCTGTCGTCCTCAACACAATGAGCAATAAACTTATCTCCATCGAAATCTTGTTTGAAGAAATCTTTTAGTTTGATGGCTTCGTTTATTTTCGGGATATATGCTTTTAGTGATTGTTTTACGGCAGATAAAATTACTTTCTGAAAACGCTCTAGTTTAATTTTTTTTCTTTCGGAATGTTGACCAATTATTGGAGTTATTTCGTCAATGCCTATTTCTGTTGCTTTCTCTAAAAACCACTCATATCTATCGTTGTTTTTTGTTGGAGCTACTGCCATATGAATGTAGTAATCTCGTTTTTCGTGGTTAGATATTTTTTCTAAAACCTTTACTTCACAAGCATTCTGATTGGCATCGGTTATTTCTACTTTCAGTAGAGTTCCTTTGCCATCGGTTACATATATTTCTTTGCCTTCTTTCAAACGTAATACACGAACTATGTGTTTACTTTCTTCTTTGTTGAGAGTAAAATTATCGTCAGAGATGTTGATGTCTGGAGTATAAAAAAGTTGCATAGATTAATAGACAGTGTTTATTAATTTGTTGATTGCACAAATTTAATATTAAAGTTCAAACGATAGTTATCAATATTGTAATAATAGCAATTAAACATGAAAATTGAGTGTTTTATCGGGGACAAAAAAAGTCCACATTGATTTCTCAACATGGACTTTGTGCTTTTATAAACTAGAAACGACTAGTCGCTCATAGAAATTAAGAACTCTTCGTTGTTAATTGTTCTTTGAATTTTACCTTTCAGATTTTCTATTGCTTCAAGTGGTGTGAAATCGGCAATGTAGTTTCTCAATACCCACATGCGTTGTGCAGTTTGTGTATCTAGTAACATGTCGTCTTTACGTGTACTTGAAGATATAAGGTCGATAGCAGGGTAAATACGACGGTTAGAAATTTTTCTATCCAATTGTAATTCCATGTTACCTGTTCCTTTAAATTCTTCGAAAATAACTTCGTCCATTTTAGAACCAGTGTCGATAAGTGCTGTTGCAATAATGGTAAGCGAACCACCATTCTCGATATTACGAGCAGCACCAAAGAAACGTTTAGGTTTGTGTAATGCGTTAGAATCAACACCTCCCGAAAGTACCTTTCCTGATGGTGGCGATACTGTGTTGTAAGCTCTTGCCAAACGAGTAATCGAATCTAAAAGAATAACTACATCATGACCAGATTCAACCATACGTTTTGCTTTTTCTAAAACAATGTTGGCTACTTTTACGTGTCTATCAGCAGGCTCATCGAAAGTAGATGCAACAACCTCGCCGTTTACACTTCGTTGCATATCAGTTACCTCCTCAGGACGTTCGTCTATTAGAAGTACCATCAAGTAAACTTCAGGGTGATTAGCAGCAATTGCATTTGCAACTTCTTTCAATAAAACAGTTTTACCTGTTTTTGGTTGTGCTACAATCATTCCACGCTGTCCTTTTCCTATAGGAGCAAATAAATCGATGATACGTGTAGAAATTGTACACTGTTTTTCTGCCAACTTAAATTTCTCTGTTGGGAAAAGTGGAGTTAAATGTTCGAAAGAAACTCTATCGCGGATGAAGTCTGGCTCACGACCATTAATTTTTTCAACCTTAATAAGAGGAAAATATTTTTCGCCTTCTTTTGGAGGTCTAACGTTACCTCTAACAGTGTCTCCCGTTTTCAAACCAAATAATCTTATTTGCGATTGAGATACATAAATATCGTCAGGAGAAGATAAGTAGTTGTAATCAGAAGAACGTAAGAAACCGTAACCATCTTGCATTACTTCAAGTACTCCTTCGCTAGTAATTATTCCTTCGAATTCGTGTTCTGGAGCTTTGTAGCGATTTTTGTTTTTGTAGTCGTTCTGTTGTTTACGAGGACCTTTGTTATCGTGTCTCTTGTTTTGTTGATTAGGATTTTCTCTTTTTTCTTGTCCTTGTGCAGACTTGTTTGTGTGTCTAGGATTTTGATCTTTTTTCTGAAAATCTTTTCTGTTTTGCTCTTTTTGTTCCGATTGTTGGTTTTGAGTCTCTTGAGTTTTTTCTTGAGGAGCTTTAGGTCTCAAGTCTATTTTTTCTACACGAGAGCTTTGAGATTTTACTACCTCAGTATCGGTTGTAGCTTCAGGTTTAGCAACAGTTTTCTTAACTATTCTTTTTCTTGGTGTCTGCTTTGGAGTTTCTGTTTGTTCAGTCTGATTTTCAGATTTGTTTTCAGAATCAGATGCAGCTCGTTTTCTTGCTTCCACTTCAGCTCTAGGAGTAGGTCTGTTTATTTTTTTAGGTTCAGCAGTTGCTTCTGTAGTGTTTTCTTTTTTCTGTTTCTCAGTTGTTTTTTCTTTTGCAACTGGTTTAGGACGTGCAGGAGTTTTTGTTTCTGCAGGTATTATCTTTTTTACTTCAGAAGGATTATCAGCTTGGAAGTCTAAAATTCTGTAGACTAAATCAGACTTATTTAGTTGACTAATTTTCTTGAGGTTTAATTGTTTTGCAATAGCTTGCAAATCGGAAAGCTTTTTTTGCTTGAGATCTTCAATACCAAACATTGGATTATAAATTAAATTGTGTTTTTTTTGATCTTAAAAAAATAATGAAAGATTGTTTATTAATACTATTGAAAGTATTACGAATTGTCTTGTACTCGAAGTAAGTTAATTTCAAGTTTTACTCCGAAATCGATGCAATTATACAACATTATTTTGTTATACTCTGTATAAAGATAAAGATTATTGTATTACTTTTGCTCCTCAAATTAAAAAAAATAAAAAATAATGATTCAAAGAATACAATCAATTTATCTATTAATTGTGGCGTTTTTGGCGGGGTTAGGAATATTCTCTCCATTGTGGAAAAATAAAGAATTATTTGTCGTTAAAGGCTTTGATAGTATTTATATTTTATCTTTATTTGCGTCAGTAATAGTTCTTTCGTAGGTAACAATATTTTTATTCAAAAATAGAAAGTTACAATTTGTTTTAGTACTATTTAATATCTTGATCAACATC
>CAZIYK010000011.1:0-18747 GCA_964543445.1 uncultured Flavobacteriales bacterium | reverse complement strand
GAAGATCCTATTATCAATAGGACTACTCCCATAGCCATTAGTATTTGCATAATAAAAATTGATTTTAGTTAAAAATTAGTTAAATATTGATGTGTCAAATTTAGCAAAAAAAATCATAAAACATTCATTTTAGGTATTTATTTTTTAATTAATTATTTGTAGGCTAGGATATTACCGTTAAAATTATTATTTTATAGATTTATATTTTAATGTTAAACATGTGTTAAATGTATGCTTGAGCATAGTAAAACATGGAATATTATATATCAAGAAGTAATATGATTACAATCATATTTAGTCTTTCCCGTACCGAAAAAAGCTCATGTTTTAAATGTTGTACTTTACAAGTAAATTAGTTTACTTTTGCCTAATATTATTAATTATCAATTATGGAAAAGAAAACTATATATATAGCTCCTAAACTAAATAGATTATTCGCATATTTTATAGATGTTTTGCCAATAACAATAATAGTTTTTTACTTTTTTATATCGTACACAGGTTATTCTACGTTGTTTCAAGATTATATGAAGCTTGCAGAGACAGGTACATTAGATATGGCGAATTTGGATCCCAACTTCATAAAATATACCAACAACATTAATATGTTAATTATGGTGATTTTGGGAATGTATGGAGCTTTTGCCGAAACTACTTCGTGGCAAGGTACTTTAGGAAAGAAAATAATGAAAATAAAAGTAGGAGATGTTGTAGGTCAACCTTTAGATGGAGGTACTGCTTTTAAACGCAATGTTTTGAAGATAATTGTTTTGTCAGCTTTACCTTTATTGATGATTTGGGTATTGTTTGATAGAAAAAATAGGGGTCCTTATGATGTTATAGCTAAAACATTAGTAATTTCATCAAAAGATTACAGCTATATATAAGTAGGTAGATTTTAAATGTGTTACTTCATTATTGAGTCTGCTAACTCAATTAACTAATTATCAATGAATGAAAATTTAGATGCTTCTGGAGACAGTTTTACTCCCGAAGAACATGATATAGAAAGAGCTTTAAGACCTCTTAATTTTAGCGATTTTGCTGGACAAGAAAGTATTCTAGAAAATTTAGAAATTTTCGTTAAGGCTGCAAATATGCGTGATGAGGCTTTAGATCATGTGCTACTTCACGGTCCTCCGGGGTTAGGGAAAACAACTCTTGCTTACATTCTTGCAAATGAATTAGGTGTAGGTATTAAAACTACTTCTGGGCCAGTGCTAGATAAACCTGGCGATTTAGCAGGGTTACTTACAAACTTAGAAGAAAGGGATATACTTTTCATTGATGAAATTCACAGGTTGAGTCCGGTAGTTGAAGAATATTTGTATTCTGCCATGGAGGATTACAAAATTGACATTATGATTGAATCTGGGCCTAACGCTCGTAGTGTTCAAATCAATTTAAATCCTTTTACACTTATTGGAGCTACTACTCGTTCGGGTTTATTAACAGCACCGATGCGTGCTAGATTTGGTATTAATTCACGTTTACAATATTACAATTCAGAATTGCTTAGTCATATAGTGGAGCGTAGTGCTAGTATTTTAAAAGTACCTATCAATTCAGAATCAGCATATGAAATAGCTAGTAGGAGTAGAGGTACACCTCGTATTGCGAATTCGTTGCTACGAAGGATTAGAGATTTTGCTCAGATAAAAGGTAACGGATCTATTGATATTGAAATTTCAAGATATGGATTGAATGCTTTAAATGTCGATAAGAATGGTTTAGATGAAATGGATAATAGAATCTTAACTACAATAATCGATAAGTTCAAAGGTGGTCCTGTAGGGATCTCTACATTAGCAACTGCAGTTTCTGAAAATGCTGATACCATCGAAGAAGTTTACGAACCTTTCTTGATTCAAGAAGGTTATTTAATGAGAACTCCACGTGGTAGAGAAGTTACCGAGTTAGCTTATAAGCATCTTGGTAAGTTAGATAAATTCTCTCGAGATGGTGAATTGTTTTAAAAAATGAAAAAACGCTCTGGTTTTTGAAGTCAGAGCGTTTTTTCTGTCTTAATCAATTTGATTGTTATCCGTTTTTGCAGATAGTAATCAATTTTTCTTTTTCAAGAATAGTTATATAGTCTTTACCTAAATCAATTAAATTTTCGTCGGCAAATTCTCTTAAAATTCTTCCAACACTCATTACTGACATGTTTGTATATTCTGCAATATCTTTTCTTGTGATTAGAGATTTTAAGTTGTCAGTTTCAAAAATATTAACTGATAATTCTAGTAATGCCCATGCTAATCTCCCATGCATTTGTTTCGAAGAATTGTCTGAAAGTGCATTGAATAGATGTAGAGTACTCTGGTTAATATTTCTTATTATATTAATTGCAAAAGCATTGTTCTTAGCTGTAAGTTTTTCTATGTGGTTTTTGTTGAAACTACAAACAACACAATCAGTATGAGCAACCAAAGTATATTGCATCACTTCATCATTATAAAGACCCAATAATCCGATGAAATTATTTTTCTTTTCTATGAATGTAAGCGTTCTTGTTGTAGGGTATTCTTTGTAGAATTTAACAAAACCATCTTGGAGAAACAATATATTAGGATTAGACATACCTTGCTTGGCTATAACTTCTCCTTTTTTGTATTTTACAATTAATTTGGCCTGTTCAATTGCTTCTAATTCATCAGCTGTTAATGTATCAAAACACTTTGCTCTTCCCTTACAATCAATATCTTGATATTGCGTTTTATTAAAATTCATAAATCATTTAATTTTAATAATCATATTATGATATATTGCTAGTATGATATAATGCGTGGCAAAATTAGTAATTCTAATGAGAATAAATAGTAGTTTTTAACATTTGTTAATATTTATGGTTGAATATTTTAATGTTTTATTAAAAAAAACACCGATAAAGTGTGATAAATTATATTGATTAATGTCATTAACCATGATATGACACAGTAAAAGCTATCCAGTTGATAAGTAAATTTGCACCCAGTAATTAGTAAACAATCAATATAATCACATGAAGAATTATGCACTAATGTTTTTGACTTTAATGTCAGTATGGCTTTTGCTAAACGTTTCGTTAGCACCAGAGGTATTGATGATTGGGGTTGGTGTTAGTTTGATTGTATCATTAGCTTTCTGCTCGAATTGCGACATTTTCAACGAGATTAATCTAAATCCTAAGGCTTTAGCTTACTCTGTAATGTTCTCTTTCGTATTTGTAGGCGAATTGATAAAAGCAAACATAAGCATCACAAAGAGAGTTGTTTCTCCTAAGCTTCCAATTAACCCTGGTATAGTAAAGGTGAAAACAAAATTGAAGTCAAAAGTTGGTAGAATGGTATTAGCGAATGCCATTACTCTAACGCCAGGAACATTTACATTAGAGTTGGATGGAGAGTATCTTTTCATTCACTGGGTTGATGTAAAGTCTAAAGACGTTGATGGAGCGACAAAGGAGATCGTATCAACATTTGAGAAATATTTAGAGGTAATGTATGGATAATTATTTGATTTACACAGCTGTAGCGATCAGTATACTCAGTGGTTTGGTAGCTTTAGTACGTTTTGCTAAAGGACCAGATAATGTAGATCGCATTGTTGCCTTTGATGTTATTTCTACAGTAGGAATAGCATTAATCGTGTTGATGGCAGCATTGATGAAAAGATTTATCTATGTTGATGTAGCGTTAGTATATGCTATACTAGGATTCATCGGCGTAGTAGTAGTTTCACGTTTCATAAAAAGAGGTTTATAATGGAGGTATTAAAACTTATAGGAGGTGTACTTCTAGTAACGGGTAGTATTACAATGTTGCTTGCAGCAATTGGTATCTACCGTATGCCAGATTTTTACAACCGTATTCAGGTGGCTACAAAAGCTTCTACTTTAGGGCTTCTTCAGATATTATTGGGGGTAGGATTAATGATGCCAGGATGGGCGCCAAAATTATTGGTTCTTTTCTTGTTTGTATTGTTTACAAACCCAATTTCGTCGCACATGGTAGCACGTGCAGCCTATTACACTAAAGTTCCTTTAACTAAGAAAACTACGGTTGACAAGTTGGAAGAAGAAATTAGTGAAGGGCATTTGAAAAAAGTTAAATCTAACAAATAAGAAGATGTTAACAATATTAGCAGCCATATTAGGAATAGTAGCAGTAGCAGGAGCCTACATTGCTATTCACAACGACAAGTTGATAGTAGCTATAATTGCATCAGGTGTAGTTGGATTAATGTCATCAGTATTATTCTTGTTATTAGCAGCGCCAGACGTAGCAATGACAGAAGCAAGTATTGGTAGTGCATTAACTACAGCTATATTTTTCTTTACGTTAAATAAAATCAGAAGAATCAATGAGTAAAAAAGGATTAATGGCGCTACTTATGGTAGCAGTGGCTTTTGTTCTGTTCCCTTTGTTTCTTTCATTTGACGGAGGACAGCAAATTAGCAATCTAGGACAACATTACGTTGGCAGTGGAGTAAACGAAACAGGTGCACAAAACATTGTGGCATCTATCGTGGTTACGTACAGGGGTTTTGATACTCTTGGAGAGGTAACTATTTTATTCCTTGCAGCGTCAATTATTTCATTCTTCTTAAGCGTAGCTAAAGACGATAGAATGGAAAATAGAACAGTAAGAAGTGTAAGTGAAGTATTAACTACTTCTGCACAAGCTTTAGTACCTATTATAGTAACAGTAGGTGCATATATTTTGGTAAATGGTCATTTAACTCCTGGAGGAGGTTTCCAAGGAGGTGCTGTAATAGCAACTGGCGTATTACTTATGTTCTTGGCAAATCCAAATCATCAACTTAACCACACTATCATTCATTGGGTAGAATCAGTTTCAGGTATGGCTTTCGTAGCTATAGGTGTTATTGGTGTACTTATGATGGATAACGGTGGTTTCTTGAGTAACAAGATTTTGAGTTTAGGAACTCCAGGTGAGATTTTCTCAGCAGGTGCAATTCCACTTATCAATATCTTCTTAGGTCTTAAAGTTGGTACTGAGTTGTCAAATGTTCTTGGTATTTATGTTGAATCACAAAACGAGAAATAAGATATGGATCAGTATTTAGGACAAGTAGTTATGGCAATAGGGTTTATCCTTGCAATTTTAGGATTGTACGGACTATTGTCTCAGAAAAATTTGATAAAGATTATTCTTGGTTTCTCAATTTTCACCACTGGTGTAAATATTGTGATGGTAGCCGTAGGATATGTTATAGGTGGTACAGCTCCAATTATGGATGCTGAAGGTTTAGCAGTTGGAAAATTTGTTGATCCTGTGCCTCAAGCCTTAGTTTTAACATCTATCGTTATCGGATTAGGGGTTACAGCTTTAATGTTAGCTTACGTTATGAAGTTGTATCAGGATAAAAAGAGTTTGAATATAAATGACTATAAAGATTTAAAATGGTAGGACCTATTTATATTATAGCACTAGCACTAGGACTTGCTTTCTTCTTAGGGTTATTCGGAAAGTCTGCAAAGACTCTTTCTGTTTACCTTACGTTGGCAGGACTTGCTTTCATGACTTTTGTTTCAGGACAATGGTTTGCTGCATTTTTAGATGGCAGTGTTAATACGCAACAGATTTACACAGGAGGTTTTCAACCACCTTTCTCAATCAATTTAAGAATGGGACTCGAAGAGGCTGCATTTACGTTTGTAATAAACTTAATCGGTCTGCTTGGAGGAATTTATTTATTTCAAACTCTTAAGAGAGTAGGTAATGCAGCAATGTCTGTATTTATTGTACTTATAATGAGTTTGAATGTAATAGTTATGACACGTGACCTTTTCAACGTTTTTGTATTCGTTGAAATAGGAAGTATCGCTACAGCAGGTTTAGTTCTTTTAGATAAAGGAACAAAATCATTACAAGCTGGTATAAAGTACATGATGGCTACAGGAGTAATTTCAGGATTATTACTAATCGGAATTATTTTTGCTTATAGCTATTCAGGAAGTTTAAATATCGATGGAATTATTGCTGCAAACATTGGCGCTACAAGTGCAGGTGCAGTTGCTGCTTTCTTGATTCTTGCTGTATTTATTCTTGAATTGAAACCTTTCCCTGCAAACGGATGGGCTCTTGATGTTTACGAAGCTGCTAATCCTGGTATTGGTGCTTTAGTTTCTGGAGCTATTGGTACAGCTTCATTATTTGTACTTCACAAAGTTCTTCCTATTGGAGGAGCAGATTTCTATCAGTATGTAGTAATAGCTGGTTTAATCACTTTTGTTGGATCAAACCTTGTAGGTACTCAGCAAGAGAAAGCTAACCGTCTTTTAGGATACTCTTCTATCGGACAGCTTGGTTTGGTAATGATGGTAATAGGACTTGAGCCAGTATTAGGATCTAGTTTCCAATTTATCGCTATTGCTTTGCTAGTTAACCACATTTTTGCAAAAGCTGGTTTATTCTGGATTTCTGGAATTATCAAAAAAGAAAATATTACTGATTGGTCTGCATTACGCAAGAATTCAGCATTACTTATAATGTTCATGATTTTTGTATTTGCATTAATCGGATTCCCTCCATTCCCATCAGTATTCGGAAAATACGAATTAATTATGGGTCTTGTTGCAGCTAACAAAATTGGTGTTGCTGCTGCAATTTTAATTGGATCTTTTGCTGAAGGAATTTATATGTTCCGTTGGGTTGGTAATGTATTGAAAAACGAAACTGACGAAGAGCCTTTAAATATCGAGTGGAATAAGTTTATTCCTGCTGCTATTGTTGCAGTACTATTAGTTGGTACAGGTTTCTTAGCAGTACCTTACGTTGCTGGTGCAAACTTCGCATTGTTTATTCCTCTAGCGTTTATTTTAGTAATTGGACTAATAGATTTCCTTCCTGCTTTTATAAAGAACACAGTTTCTATTGCAGGTATGGCTTACTACGCTTGGATTATTTATCCAATAGTTGAAGGAGATTTAATGAGAACAATATTCTTTGCAGTTTTCATGATTGGAGGTATTCTTACTCTTGTAGTAGGTTACAGCAAATCAGGTAAACGCGAAGGTTTCTATCCTGCTGCATTATTGATGTTTGCTGGTCTTGCTACAATCATCATTTCAGATAATATGTTTGCTTTCTTCTTCGGATGGGAGTTGATGACTGCAGGTTCTTATTTCTTGATTATTCGTGGTAAACGTTCTAAACCACACGCTTATAGTTACATGTTGTTCTCTGTTGGAGGTGCTTACTTAATTCTTTTAGGATTTGGTTTCGCATTTGCAGGAGCACATACTCAAGCTTTATCAGCTTTAGGACACATAACTACATTACCTACATTAGCATATACTTTATTAGCTATTGGATTCATGACAAAAACTGCATCTCTAGGTTTACACGTATGGTTGCCAGGAGCACACGGTGAAGCAGAATCTGATGTATCTCCAATGGTATCAGCAGTATTGCTAAAAGCAGGTGTATTCGGATTGATGATATTATTCCTTAACATGGGTAATAACGGAAATACTATCCTTTTTGTATTAGGATGGGTTGGTGCTGCAACTGCTCTTATGGGTAACCTTGCTGCTGTATTCCAAGAAGACGCTAAACGTATGTTGGCATATTCTTCTATCGGACAGCTAGGATATATCTTATTTGCTATCGCAATGATGACTCAGCTAGGATGGTTGGCAGGTTTCACTTACGTGATTAACCACTTCTTATTCAAAGCTATTCTGTTTATGATAGTTGGAGGAATTGTTGTAAAAGCAGGAACTCACAACTTATACGAAATGGGAGGTCTTATCAAGAAGATGCCTTTCTCTTTCGTAGCAGTATTAATTGGAATTATTGTAATGTCTGGTTTACCACCATTGTCTGGTTTCGCTGGAAAATGGTTGTTCTACAATGCTGTAATTCTTAAAGGATGGTATCTACAAGGTGTTGTTGTATTCTTCGCAGGAACAATTGCATTTATGTATGCTTACAAATTAATTCACTCTATTTTCTTAGGTCAATTGAAAGATAACCACAGAAACATGAAAGAATTAAGTCCAGCTATTTTAATTCCTGTTTATATAATGATAGGAGTTATATTTTACTTCTCAGCTTATCCACAAGGATTCTTAGAGCCAATAGGAGAGTACCTTTCAGGTCTTACTTTATCAGGAGCTCCATTACATTGGGCAGCTGATGGTAACGCAACAACATTGTTGAGTAACTGGAATGGTAGTGCTATTGCTATAATAATTGTTTCAGCATTTGTTTTAATATTGATTTACTTATTGTTAATCACTGGAAAAACTCAAAAACTAGAGCAATTCAACATAGCATTTGCTGCAGAACGTCCTTTCCGACCTGAAACAACACATTATTCTTATAATATGTTTGCAGGATTAAATAAGGCAATAGGTTTCTTAGTTGCACCAGGAATTACAAACTTCTGGAAAAGTGTAAGTAAGATGGTTCTTGATTTTGCAGGCTTAGTAAGAAGAGTATATAGTGGTAACGGTCAAGTTTATGCTGTTCACATTGTAATATACATTGTAGTATTCTATTTAGTTTCATTAGGATAATTTAAGTATTATGGATTATAGTATAGAAAAATTTTTATGGACATTGTTAGGTCTTTTCATAGTTCTCAACTGGGGATTTTTGATGGGCTCAACAATACGAAGAGTTGGTGCTAGACTTGCCGGTAGGGTAGGTGTTCCTATGTATCAACCTTGGATTGATTTAGTGAAGTTGATGAGTCTTAGGACTTATTTATCTCACGGGATTATGTATTACATAGGGCCTGTATTCCGTTTAGTTGGAGGTGTGGGAATGTTCTTGTTCATGCCAGTTTTGGTAGGTTCAGAGCATTGGAGTAATTACTCTTTCTCTGGAGACTTAATCTTGTTGCTTTATTTCCAATCATTTGGTATGTTGGGTATGGCACTTGGAGCTTCAGAAAGTGGTTCTCCACATGCATCAATAGGTATCTCTCGTGGACTTTCTCAGTTCGCAGCAGTTGAGGTTCCTATGACTCTTGCAGTAATTGCAATAGCTATACAGCATCAAACATTTTCTTTTGATACAATTTTGCAAGCTCAACAAGGTAGTATTCTTAACTGGACTATCTTCACTAACCCATTAGCATCTATTGCTGGTATGTTAGCGATGTTGGGAGCAATGAGTCACTCACCATTTAACTTGGTGAAAGCTCCTAATGAAATTCCAATTGGTCCTCCTACAGAGTACCACTCATCTTTCTTGAGCGTTCTTAGAACAAATGCTGCTATTCTTCACGTTGTGGAAGCTGCATTGTTTATGAACTTATTCTTTGGAGGAGCTGATACTTGGTATATGTATATAATTAAAACATTCTTTATATATTTTATTTCAGTATTTGTAGGAATGGTATTCCCTCGTTTCAAGATAGAAGATTCAGTACGTTGGTTCCTTAAGTGGCCAACATTAATAGGAATTATTGCTGTATTGGTAGCATCGTCTATTTACGGGCACTAAAAAATATTAAGTCTGTAAGATGTTCTTTATAAGGCATCTTACAGCTTAAGTAACGAATTTTAATTCGTCAATAAAATGGAAGAAGAGAAAAAAGATAAGTTTTTAGCACCTGAGAATGAAATTCGTCAGGTACAAGCACCAGATGGTTCTATCATCGAAGTTGATCCTCTTAAGGATTACTTTACACAAGACCGTCCAAAGCCATATAAAGTACGTAAAGGACCTGTTGAGGATTTCCTTAATTGGGCACGTGCTGAGAGTTTGTGGGTATTAGGATTTGGTACAGGTTGTGGATCTATTGAGATTCCACCTCTTGTAACTCCTCGTTTTGATATGTTCCGTTTCGGAGTACAAATGAGAGCTACTCCACGTCAGTCAAACGTATTCATTATTTCAGGATACCTTTCTGTAAAAACTCTTAAGAGAGCAATTAGAGCTTACGAGCAAATGCCAAGCCCTAAATATGTTATCGGTTTAGGAAGTTGTACTATCAACGGAGGTATGTACTACGATTCATATAATACTATTAATCGTTTAGATCATTACCTTCCTGTAGATGCTTATATCGCTGGTTGTATGCCACGTCCTGAAGCTTTATTAGCTGGTTTCGAAGCATTGAAAAAGTTAATTAAAGAAGGAAAAGGTCATAAAGCTAATGAGTATGTTGAGAATCTTGATTGGTATAAAGCTAATCAGAAGAAGATTATCAAGGATTGGAATATGCCTGATTACAACTGGTAATAAATTTTGTTTATGCTAGCGTTGGTTATTGATGCCTGCGGCATCGGTTTGTGAAGCTTAGCTTCTACAGTTTAAACAGAAATGCACAGCATTTTCATAAACGGTAAAATCCAAAGGATTTACATAAACAACGGCAAAGCCGCATAAACATTAAAAAAAAGAATTATGCAAAAAGGAATAAATAATTTGATAGAGAGATTCGGTGCTACTGATATGGTAGAGAGAAGACCGGGTTTAACTTTCATTACTGTTGATCAGCATAAAGCTGTGGCAGCAATTACTCACCTAAAAGATATTGATGGTTATACTGTTTTATCTTTTATAACAGCTACAGACTGGATAGAAGATGGAAAGATGCAATTGACTTATATGTTGAATAATCCTGAAGAAATTGCAGAGATTGGTTTACGTGTAATGTTGGAGCGTAAGGAAGAGGCAGGTGAGTCTATGGAAACTATTCACCACCTATGGCCAAATGCTAAAAAATGGCAACAGGAATTAAAAGAAATGTTTGGAATTGATTTCCCAACAAGTCCTGGTTTAAATGATCCTTTCATTCTTGAAGGATGGGATGATATGCCTCCTTACCGTAGAGATTTCAATACTAAGCAATATTCAGCAGATACATATTTCCCTCGTGAAGGACGTGTTAAGCATGACCCTGCTACTTATATGCGTGAGCAATTAGATCCAAAGGATCCTCAGTTCTACACTAAGGCAAAGATAAAAGGTAGTAATAGTTAATTTTTGAGAAATGGGAAAAAGTAAAATATTTACGATGAATGAAGACAGAAGTCTTTATCCTGAGCACGATGAAAATGGAAAACCAATCATCGACTTATCGTCTCATAAATACTTAAAACTTTGGCAAGGACCACAACACCCTGGTGTAACTGGAAACATGTCATTAGAATTAACTATTAATGGGGATGAAATTGTAGAATCAAAAACTCACGTAGGTTACTTACACCGTGCATTCGAGAAACTTCTTGAAGGTAGATTGTTTATACAGTGTATGCCAACATCAATTCGTTTGTGTGTTGCTGAACCAGATCCTAATGAGTACATTATTTCTAATGCTATCGAGGAGCTTTCAGGAATTGAAGTTCCAGAAATGGGACAATGGCTTAGAATGTTGGCTTTAGAGATGGCTCGTTTACAAGTATTACTTCGTCAGGTTCCTGGACAAGCAGGTACATTTGCACTTGGTTTAGGTTATCAGTGGGGTAGTTATATTAGAGACTTAATATTAGATTCTTTCGAAGAACTTACTGGAGGTCGTGTATATCACATGTACATTATTCCTGGTGGAGTTAGAGGATTACTTCCTGAAGGATTTAAAGGTCGTTTATTAGAAAAATTAAAATTAATAGATGAGTTTATTCCAAGATTGGATAAACTTATTTACAACAACGTTGTTTTCGAAAAAAGAGCTAAAGGACTAGCTTATATTCCAAAAGAATGGGTTGATGAGTACGGTGTATACGGACCTGCTGCTCGTGGTTCTGGTGTTTCTAGAGATGTTCGTAAAACAAATCCATATTTGTTCTACGATAAATTAGATTTCGAACCATTCGTTACTACAGAGGGTGATGTTTATGCTAGATCATTAGTTCGTAGAGCAGATCTTATTCAAACTGTAGATTTAATTCGTCAGATTTTGGACAAGATGCCAGAAAAAGGTGATATTAAAGCTCAAACTCCAAACGTTCTTCACTGGAAAATTCCTAAAGGAGAAACTTATTCTAAGTGTGAAAGTTCTCGTGGAGAGTACGGTATGTATTTTGCAACAGATGGTAGCGACAAACCACGTCGTGTTCACTTAAAAGGACCTTCTTATACTCATGCAAATGCATTGTTAGATAAATTGTTGATTAACGCAAACATTGCGGATACAGCAGCTATTATGGTTTCATTGGCAACATGTCCACCAGAAATCGAGCGTTAATATTTTAAAGTTTAGAAAAAATGGATATTAAAAAATTATTAACACCGTTTACTGCTTGGGGAAGTATAACAAAAGATCCTGTTACAGTAAAAGATCCTATTAACGGACGTCCTGGTGCAGATAGATATAGAGGTTTCCACAGAAATGATGTAGACGTTTGTGTTGGTTGTGGTTCTTGTGAAGATATTTGTGAGAATGAAGCAATTGACTTAATGCCAGTTAAGGAAACTAAGGATGGAGATTCTGGTTTACGTCCAATGATTGACTATGGTCGTTGTTGTTGGTGTGCTCTTTGTGTTGATGTTTGTACTACAAACTCATTAACATTGAGTAACGAATACAAGTGGATATCAACAGATCCTGAAGATTTTAGATTTATACCTGGTGTAGATAAAAAAGATTGGGATAATAATAATGACAAAGGTTGGAAAAAACCTGAGCCAAATTATGAGTTCTATCCTTTAGAGCGTGTTCATATGGACGAGCTTAGTCCTGAAGAGCGTGGTGATTCATTTATCGAAATGATGAAAGGTTACTCTAAAGAGCAAGCTCAGCAAGAAGCTGATAGATGTGTTGAGTGTGGTATTTGTACTGCTACTTGTCCAGCTCACATGGGTATTCCTGAGTATATCAAAGCAATTCGTAATGATGATTTAGAGGAAGGTTTACGTATACTTTACGAAACAAACCCATTACCAGAAATTTGTGGTCGTATTTGTACTCACAAATGTGAGACAGTTTGTACTCTTGGACATAAAGGAGATCCTTTATCTATCCGTTGGTTGAAACGTTACATTGCCGATCAGAATCCTTCTGAAAAATATAAAGAAATTCTTGAAGCTGAAAACCTTCAGCCTAAAGGTAAGAAAGTTGCTATTATTGGTTCAGGACCTTCTGGATTATCAGCTGCTCACTACCTTGCATTGATGGGTTACGAAGTTAAGATTTTCGAAAAACTTGCTGCTGCTGGTGGTATGATGCGTTACGGTATTCCTGAATATCGTTTGCCTTACGATCAAATCGACAAGGATATCGATTACATCCTTTCTTTAGGAGTAGAGATAGAGTACAACTGTAATGTTGGAACTGATATAACACTAGAGCAATTAGGAAAAGAGTATGATGCTGTATTTGCAGGAACAGGTCTTCACTTAGGACGTTCTACTGGTATACCAGGATCTGATAACGAGCATGTTTATGCATCTCCAGACTTATTGAGATGGATAGTTGAAGGTAAAGAATTTGAAGTACCTGAGCATGTTGTTGTAATTGGTGGAGGTAACGTGGCAATGGACATCACTCGTTCTATGGCTCGTTTACAGAAAGCTAAATACGGTAAAGTTGGTGTTATCACTACTGCTCTTGAAACAGAGGATAAATTACCTGCTGATAGAGAAGAAGTTGTTGAGGCTCGCGAAGAAGGTTGTATTATCAACGCTGGATGGGCACCAGTTGAAATCGAGATAGATAGTAAAGGTGTTCCTAAAGGACTTCACGTAGTTAAATGTAATTCTCTATTTGATAGCGAAGGTCGTTTCAACCCACAAACAGATCCTAATGTTAAGGAGTTCTGGCCTGGTACAATGATTATCGAATCTATTGGACAAGGAATGGATCTTTCTTACTTGCCAGAGGAATTCAAAACTAAGTTGGAATTCGGACCTCGTGGAAGAGTTGTAACTGATGAGTATTTCCAAACTGGAGTAGAGTGGTTCTTTATGGGTGGTGATATTATCCAAGGACCAGACGTTATTCACGGTATCGCAAACGGACACAAAGCCGCTGTTGGTATCGATATGATGTTGAATCCAGAATTCAAAAAATAGATTCTATTAAGGTTTATTTTCAATAAACTCTAGTATATTTTACAGAAACCGTCTAAAGACATTGATTCTTTAGACGGTTTTTTATTGCTCAATATTTGTTTAATCTAGATTGGATTTAGGATTTTTTTGATGATTTGATTTATGTTCTAAATCATGAAAAATTATATTAATATTTCTTATATTGTAGTATCATCTTGACAATTTTATTAATCAAAATATTATAGCGAATATGAAGACACTAGTATCAGAAATTTTAGAGGGAAAAGGGAAGGTTATTTTTACAATCAATGAGAATGAGGTAATGTTTAATGCAGTGAAAAAGATGCATGAAAACAGAGTTGGTTCGTTGTTGGTAGTGAATGATAATGAACAACTTGTTGGAATTATTACTGAGCGTGATATTCTTTACAAATGTTATCAAACAGAATCTTCTATGATTACAACAAAAACAAAAGTTAAGGAAAGAATGACTCCTTCTGAACATCTAATTGTTGGTAAGCCAGATCAAACAGCAAGTGATTTAATGGCTATCATGACAGATAAAAAGATTCGCCATATTCCTATTTTAGATGGAGATGCTATTGTAGGGTTAGTTTCTATTGGAGACGTTCTTAAAGGCGTTGTAAAGGCAAGAGATGCAGAAGCTCAGTTACTTCGTGAGCATATCCAAAATCCATTTGGAGTACATATTTTTAATAGCTAAGACATAATTCATTATACAAAAAAAGAGACTGTTTGTTACGAACAGTCTTTTTTTTTGCTCTATGCCATTTGTATTAGGTTAGGGTAGTGGATGCTTAGGAATTAGTTAACTTCTCGTTAAATGAGGTGTTTGCTAGTTATAAAGGCATTGTCTTGCATAGGAGTAGGAAGCTCTAAAATAGAATCCCTTATAAAACAGAAAAGGCTACCATATCGGCAGCCTTTTCTTTGTATTTATGAAAATCTAAATCCTAGTAGAATCTAGCTCTATTATCTGTAATTTCAACTGAGTTTTTCAAACTTTCAAATACTTGATAGTTTACTCTTGTAGCGAATTGAGATTGTAATTTGTTGCTATAAGTAGCATAGTTAGGTAATTCTGGCGCTTCTTTCTTAGCGATTACTTTTACTACAAATACTCCAGTCTCTCCTGCTATAGGCTCTGAAACAACACCTTCTTTCATTCCGAACATAGCTCCTACAACTTTAGGCTCTCTTCCTGCTCCAGGGATGATAGGGTTTGCGAAGTGAATACTGTTTGCTTCAGATACAGTTGTGTTAGCATTTTTAGCAATATCTTCTAAAGTAGATCCTTTAATTTTAGATTTTAAAATCTCTGCTTTCTTTTCTTTAATTAGAATAGGCTCAACCTTAGCTCTTGCAACATCTGCAGAAGTTAAACCTTCTTCTGATATACCGTACATCAACACTGCAACGTATCCATCTTCTACAGGGAAAAGTTTTGTACTTCCAGCTTGAGTGTCTTTATTAAATGCCCATTTAACGATATCTCTTTGATCTCCAATTCCAGGAATATTGAATTCCATAGCTTTAAGACCTTCAACGTTTCTAGCTTCTAATCCTTTTGCTTTAGCATCAGCTTGGAAAGCTGCAAGAGTTTTGTTTGCATTAATAAATGATGCAACTTTTGCATATACATCGTTGTCAGTAGCGTCAGATGGTAAAATAGCACGAACAATAGTCGCTAACTTTACAGCTTTATCAACATTCTTTTGATCGTCGATTTTTACTACGTGATATCCGAAGATTGTTTTAACAACACCAATCTTTCCTTTTTTGTTATTGAAAGCAAATGAATTGAATTCAGGAACCATTCTACCATAAGTAAACCATCCTAAATCTCCTCCTTTTGAAGCTGTTGGTCCGTTAGAGAAATCCTTAGCTAAATCAGCAAAGTTAGCTGGTTTCTTGTTTAGAACATTTGCTAAACTATCTGCCAAAGCTTTAGCTTCTTTATCAGTTCTTACAATTTCAGCTCCAGCATTTTGTGCTCCCTTAAATGATATTAAGATGTGACTTGCTTTAACTGAGTCAGGCATAGTTTTAATAGAAACTAACTTAGTAACTCTATAAGTATCGTTATCCTTGTAAGGACCGTATATATCACCAACTTTAGCATTGAAAGCAAAGTTCTCTAAATCTGCTGGAAGAATACCTTTGTGATAATACATAGGATCAAAATTCATGTCAGATTTAGAATTAACGAATAATGAATCGTTAACTGTGTTCTTAAATCCAGGAATAGTATCGTAAGTATTTGTAGATCTATCGTAATCTACTTTGTCATTTAAAACCTCTAAGATTTCTTCTTTTACTTTTGCCTCATCAGTCAATGATGGAGTAACTCTGAAATAAACATACTGAATATCTCTACTTGCATCAGTTTTAAATTCTTCAGCATGGTCAGCTATGTATGAATTTATTTCTTCGTCAGAAACTTTTACATCTGTGTTTGGTACTGATGAATAAGGTAAATAAACATATTTAGCATCAACCTGATCGTTTGTTGCTTTGTAGTCATACTTACCATCAAGGTCAGTAGCTGTAATACCAGCACTAATTAAGTTGTAGTAACTCTGAACGATACCTCTTTCTTTAAGACTTTTCTCGAAATTAACCCAATCGTACCACAATTGAGCAGCTTGAGCGTTGCTAGAAGCATTCTCTCTTAAGTAAGATAAATATTCTTTTACTTTATTCTGATCAAACATACCTGCTTCGTTTTTGAAAGCTGGTGCATTTCTAATGCTTTGATCATTTATAATTAGATTCCACAACTCATCTTCTCCAATATTGATTCCAAGTTTTTTTACTTCCTTATCAATCAATATTCTTCTTTCTGTATTGCTCCATACAATATTTGAAACTTGAGTTACAGAATTTAAACCTTGCTTTTTGTATGCATCAAGAGTACGTTGAACCTCAGGATTAAAATCTTGATATGATATCTCATCTCCATCAATAACCCCAACTACATTTTGTTTTCCTCTAAGTATTGAACTACCTGATTTAAATAAATCTCCTAGTACAAATGCAAACATTGCAAATCCAATTACCACAATAAGCAAACCTGATTTTGCTCGTATTTTATTTAATGTTGCCATTAGTCTTTATTTTATTTAATTGTTCGCGAAAATACATCAACATTTCATATAAATCAAAGAATAGAGGTAGTAATATTTACAAAATTGAAACATTTGTAAATGTGAATTTTTTATGAAAATGTATTCTTTTTGGAAGAGTGTAATGTGTTGATTCTCAGTGGTAAAATTATTCTTTGATCATCAACTTTAATTCTACAATTTTATTATTTGATGTTTTCGTAATTGTTATAACGAAGTGTTCTATTTCAATAATCTGATTTTTTTCTGGAATATCTTGCAAATGAAACAATACATAACCTCCAATTGTCTCATAATTATCGTTCTCCTCAAGACCTAACGAATATTTTTCATTCAGATAATCAATTTCTAATCGTGCTGAAAAAATATACTCATTATCTTTAATCTTCTTCTCTGTCATATCGAGATTGTCGTGCTCGTCTTCTATCTCTCCAAATAATTCTTCTACTATATCTTCAACCGTTACCAATCCGCTTGTGCCACCGTACTCATCTAAAACCACAGCAATAGATTTTCTCTTCTTGATGAAAGTACTTAGCAATTCATTAGCAGGTAAAGTTTCTGGTATAAACTCTACAGGTAATAAAATTGATTTTATATCCTTAGGTTTCTTAAACATCTCGAATGAATGTACATAACCCAAAATATCATCAATGTCTTCTTTGTAAATGATTATTTTAGATTTACCTGTACTAACAAACATCTTATTCAGATTTGTAATGGAATCGTTAATGTCTAATCCAATTATTTCGGTACGAGGTATCATACATTCTCTTACTTTCACCTCGTTGAATTCTAAAGCATTCTGAAACATCTGAATTTCTACATCCATTTCTTCATCGTCGTCTACAGAATCCAATTGTTCTGAAATATAATTACCAATATCTACTCTGCGGAATTCATTTTCTTTTTCTTCAACTTTATCTCCTGTAACTAATTTCAACATAAATTTAGATAGCCATACAACAAAAGAAGAAACAACGTATAATAATTTGTATATTATATATGCAGGAATTGCAAAAATTGATAACAATTCAGTAGAGTATATCCTAAATATAGCTTTAGGCATAAACTCTGCAGTTACCAATATTACCAAAGTAGAAATAACTGTTTGCACAAATAAAATCCAGATAGGGTAATTGTCAACTGATACATATTCGGGGAAAAGTAATTGTATAATTAAATCACCCATAAAAATTCCATATACAACCAATGCAATATTGTTACCTATTAGCATTGTTGTAATAAACTGACTAGAATTTTTAGTTAACTTAGAAATCACTGAAGAATTCCAACTACCTTGTTTCTTTTCTAGCTCGAAATACAATTTATTAGATGTAATAAATGCTATTTCCATGCCCGAAAAAAATGCAGACAAAATAATAGATATGATTATGATAACGATACTCTCCAGCATTTAGGTATTAATTTTTGTAAAATTTTACGGTTAATGATAATCTTGTAAATAGGTAAGTAATAAGGGTCTTAAACACGAAGTATTTAAACAAGTTAGCTATTCTTCTTCATCAACACTTATGTCTCCCGAAGAATTATTGATTTTGTAATATGAGAAATTTTCATCGGCCTCAAAACCATCTTCACCAACAATAACCTGATCTTTTTGAATAATTCTAACTAACTC
>CAZIYK010000010.1:0-19524 GCA_964543445.1 uncultured Flavobacteriales bacterium | reverse complement strand
TTTATGGTCATTTTCTAAATTGGTATAAAGCAGCTACAGGAAGTTTCCACGCATATCATGAACTGGATGTAGATTTAGTTGTGGCTCTAGGATATGTTGCTAGATATGATGGAAGATTAGAAGGTAGTGTTAGTAATATAATAAAATTTGAAGGTCGTTTTAATACGGGGAATATTACTTTACAGGAAACTATGGAGACAGGAGTCGGAAATGACTATTTTGGGTTACCTGATAAATTTAATTTGGTAGGAAATCCTTATCCTTCAAATTTAGACTTTGTTGAAGTATATGAAGCTAATAAAGATGTTATAACCTCTATGTTGTATTATTATGTAGATGAAGGGAATGGTGTCTCTGCATCAAATAATGACACTATTCATGTTAAAAATGGTTGGCAAGTGTATAACGCAAATGAAAAAACTAAAAAAGAAAGATACATTGGAGTAGGTCAAGGTTTCGGTGTGGCATTAAAATCAACTGTTCAATCAGGTAATATTGATTTTCGAAATAATATGCGAACACACCTTCATACGCTTGGTAGTGGTTTTAATAAAAGACAAGATACAGAAAGTAATACATTTGTGTTAAAAACAGTTTCAGATAAGTATTATGATGAAATTACTTATAAGGAGAATGAGTTAGCTACATCTAATTTTGATGATGATTACGATGCTTATAAATTTAATTCTTTTGGTGCTGCACCTACGCCTTATTTTTTAAGCTCAGATGATAAACGATTATCAATTTGTCAACAGCCAGAATCTGAAACGGTAGAACTAGGATTCAATATGCATGTTTCAGGAGATGTAACTTTCTCTATTTCTGATGCATCAGACTTTACTGAATTAATTTTAGAAGACAAACAAGAAGGTACATTCACTGATTTGTTAAAGGACGATTACTCTTTTTACTATAAAAAGGGAATAAAACATAGTTTTACAATTCACATGACTAAAGAAGCGTTGAGTGAAGTAGAGGAACTTACTGGATTGAAAGTTTATTCTAATGCATCTAGTATTATATTTAATTCAGAGAAGCCATTACACAATGTAAATGTTGAGTTGTATAATGTTTCAGGACAAAGAGTAGTTTCAAAATATTTTGATACATTGAAACAACAAGAAATTAATACTAATTTGAATGGTGTTTTCATACTTAAATTAACTTCTGATAATGGAGTATTTACATCAAAACTAATTTTAAAATAAATAGTAGATGTAGTTAGTTTCTTATAGAAACAACATAATTCAATAAATCAACAATATCCCAAAGCTATATTTTAGTTTTGGGATATTTTTTTGTGTTATTTCAGAAAACATTAATGGATGATAGGTGTTTTTAGATTTATTCAATAGCCTTTCTAGATTAGTTTGTGGTCTGTTGTATACATACTCTATTAATTCATATATGACCTTCTGACTGATATTATATAATTGTTCATACAATTGAATTCCATATTCATATTACCGAAAAATAAGTAATCAATATTGGAATTTTTTAAATGAAATTTGAGATGTCTTTATTAGTAATATTAAGCTAAGTTTTACTCGAAGCATAAACAGAATGTCAGCACCTTTTTCTAATTGTTTTATAGAGCTATCTAATAATTACTACTTTTCAATACATTGCTAGGTCAAAATCATTTAACTTTTTTGTTTACCCCGAAATCCTAAAGGAATCCAAAAAGTCTTAGAGCAATGTGTTGACACTCAATTGTTTCTCCATTTAGGGCAGGGAAGCAAAATCATTGAATCCAAAATTTTTGTTCTTAACTTAACGATTTTGCACTAGAGGGAGTAAAAGAAGTTGTTATTTCAATGAATCACCCTTTTGGGTTTGGGCAAAATTCATTGAAAGTCAATAAAATTGAGATGATTATAAGAACAAACCTCCTAAAAAAAAGACTTAGATAATTCTATCCAAGTCCTAATTAATTATCCATTAAAAGCTCTATAGAAGCTGATCTGGAAGCTTTCTTTGTTCGTACTTAACATCTTGTAGCATTGATGCTTTAATACCAATAAAGAAGTAATATGTTGATCTAGGTCCTATTGGTACCCATTCAAATTTCATAACCCACGAATCTAAATCTCTGTTGAAATTAAGTCTTGTGTAAGAAAGTCCCTTACTTTCGAAATCATAACCAGAAGAGAATCCGAAATCCCATTTCTCTGTTATCTTAACATTTCCATTAAAGTTGAATGTATTAACTAGCTTGGGTGCGTTGTTAGCGTTAATATAATTGAAAGAGTAATTAATGTTGAAACTCCACGGAACAGTATAATCTAAGTACCCCATAATTGCTTTAACAGCTTTGTCGTTCTCGTCTGTACCTCTATCTCTATCCTGACCTTCGTCAAGTACATCAGTGGTAAACCTGTTGCTAGCATTTCCTAGAGTATTATTGTTGTTAGAGCCTTTACCTTTTTTAGAACTAGAAAAACGGTAGTTAACAGTGAATCCGGCATTTGTCATTCTAAAGAGGTCTCCAGTATGATCGAAATTAAATTCAGGAATTCTCACATATCGATTATTGTCATCTTTCACTAATGCATAAGGGTCGAAAGTAGCATTAAAGTTTACCGACATATTTCTATCGAAAAACGATGTACCTCCCGTAACTCTAAGAGGACTCCACTTAAAGTCTGGAGATGCCATGTTGTATGAAGTACTGAAATTAAGGTTTTCTAATAGTTTCACCTTTTTAGAACCTTCTTCTGTAGAGTCTGATTTTACTTTCATCTCTAAAGTGTTTTTCAAAGAGAAACTAACCGAATTAGATAAACCTCCTCTAGCATATCCATAAACTCCATTTTCGAATTTTGAGTACTCTTTTACTTCTCCAAGATATCCTTGTTTATAATAATCGATATTACCCATGTTAGGATCTCCAAAATCAGGACGGTATGAATACGAAACACTTGGTTTTACAACGTGTCTTATTGCTTGTATTTTAGAGTTTTTACCAAAATTCAGCATACCGAAAATAGTAGTACTTGTTCCTACAGAAAAACTATATTCATTATTTCTTACAAATCCAGGTATCGTATCAATTATTATTTCATTATTCTCGTCATCCCATTTTTTCTTGATACTGTTGAAATACCATCTTTCTTTGTAACTAATAGAAGGAGAAACTGTAAAGTGTTTAGCTATTTTGAAACTAGTACTAATAGGAATATTATGTTCTATACCGTTTTTCATATGGTCAAACATTGCAGATTTGAACATAAGAGAATCGCTAGTTTCAATTTTATTTTCAGCTCTCATACTATATGAGAAACCAATATTCTGATACCATGTTTTCTTTGGTCCGTTTTTAGGTGCAAAAGGAAATTGTCTATCAAGATCGAATCTCAAGTTTGGCAATGTCATGTTTATAACATTTGTATTGTTGTTTTGAGAGTGAGATGCTGATAAAGACAATCTTATTGGCAAATCATCCCATGTTTTCACAAGAGATATAGATGAATTAGCGGTATTATTTAAGTGATTATCGTTGTTTATCTCGTTAAATGACTCTCTGTAATACTTAGAACTAGACATTCTTACACTTGCAGAAAATCTAAGATTAGGGTTTGATTTTCTATCCTGAGAGTGACTCCATCCAATACTGTAATTTGTTGATTTAGAATAGTCACTTCTACCTTCCATACCTTGTATTATAGATTCAAATCGCAAATCTACATTTCCTCGGTATTTGTATCTGTTGGCATAGTTCGATTTAAATCTAACTGCATTAGACCCATTGGTGTATATATCACCCGTAACCATTAAATCAAAATAATCGTTTATTGCCCAATAGTAACCTCCATTTTGCAGAGCATAACCTTGTTTTTCGGTGAAATTGAAAGTTGGGAAGATTATACCCGATCTTCTGTGCTCTGTTGTTGGAAAATATCCAAACGGTAGAATCAATGGAGTAGGTACATCAGCAATATACATTTGTGTATAACTAGTAATGATTTCTTTACCAGGAATAACTTTTATTTTATTAGCCCATAAGTAGTAATCGGGATGTTCTTTCTTATCTGTAGTGAAATATCCGTTTTTTACATAAATAACATCGTCATTTACTTTTTTAATTTTATTTCCGGTTAGATATCCTTCTCCTTCCTCAGTTCTTACTCTTTTAATAAGCCCTTTGTTTGAGTCGAAATTGTAAGTTATGGTATCAGTCTCGTAAACCTTTCCTGCTTGTGTAAAAACAGGTTTTTGCGTAATAGCTCCAGTAGAATCGGGTATTCCAGTAGCTTTCATTGTATTAGAAGCCCAATCGATATCTATCTTACCAGCTTTTAGGTTTATATCGCCATAATTAACTTCAGCATTGTTGTACAAAAAGACTTCTTGAGTAACAACATTTGACCTTATAGTATCTTTTGCTGTGTACTTAACAATATCAGTAAGTAAAGGTTCTTTTTTTGCTATAGAATCAGTTTGAGTAGAATCGCTTGGTAGTGTTACATCTTTATTCTCTAATGAAGATATTTCCGTACTATCAGTTTTAGAAACCACTTGAGCTATACTAGTAGTAGTTGATAACACCGCAAATAGTGTGATTAACAATAATATATAGTAGTTTCTTTTGTACAAAATGAAAGTTTTTCTTTTTATGGGTTAACCTATATCAAGGCTCAAAAATAACTAAAAATACAGCATATAAAAATAGTTTTCTATAATCCTTTGCTTTGTGCGTTGTATAGTGTTGAAAACTAGTGATATCGTAACTCGATATTACAAACTAAAAGTTAAGTAAAATTGTGAATAATTAGTTTTATATGTAATGATTTATTTTAAAATGTTATTTTTACGGCTATTATAAACGAGATAACGGCTCTAAAAGGGCATTATTGTTGAACAAATCAATTGTTTTTAGAAATAAAATTTGGTAGATGATTACTATAAGAAAGTCATATTTAATAATATTATTGTTTAGTTTTCTGGCAATTAATACATATTCGCAAACAAAGAAAACATTTACTATTGTTATTGATGCAGGACATGGTGGACATGACCCCGGTACAATGGGAAATAGAAAATACAAAAAGCACGAAAAAGATGTAGCATTAAGTATAGCATTGAAATTCGGTAAGCTTATTGAGAAAAATCTTAAGGATGTAAAAGTAGTTTACACTAGAAAGACAGATGTATTCATTAAGCTGAAGGATAGACCAAAAATTGCTAACGATAATAATGCTGATTTATTTGTTTCGATACACTGTAATGCAAGTAAAAATTCTGCCGCTAAAGGTTCTGAAACTTATGTTTTAGGGGTACACAAGAATGAAACTAATCTGAATGTTGCTAAGAAAGAGAACTCCGTAATTTATTTAGAGAAAGATTATTCAGTAAACTACGATGGGTTTGATCCGCAATCAACAAATTCTCTTGTGGCACTTACTATAGGGCAGGAGGAGTATATTGAGAATAGTTTATTACTAGCATCTCTAATTCAAGAAAATATTAAGAAAACAACAGCTCTTAAAAGTAGAGGATTAAATGGAGTAAATCAGGCTGGGTTTTGGGTGTTAGCTCGTAATTCTATGCCTAGCGTGTTGGTAGAAACAGGTTTTTTATCAAATCCGCAAGATGCTAAGTATTTGATGTCTAATAGAGGACAAGACAAGGTTGCAAATGCGCTATATCTCGGTTTTAAAGAATATAAGAAGTATTGGGACGAACAAGTAGGTCTTGATATAGATGAACTTGTGGTAGATAATACTACTAAAGTTGAAAAAGCTGATAACGGTATAGTATATGGAGTTCAATTGCTAAGTGGTAAAGTGAAATTAAAACCAACAGATAAAGCTTTTAAAGGACTTGAAAATATAACTTATTATAAATCTAATTCTTTTTACAAGTATGTTTATAACAAGGTGCCAGATTATGATACAGCATTAAAGATGAAAGATAAAGCTCGTAGTAAAGGATTTAAAAACGCTTTTATTGTTGCTTTCAAAAATGGTAAAAGAATACCTCTTATAGAAGCATTGAAGGAGGATGGAATTAGGAAGTAGATATAAATTGTTATATTGTTAATACTAAGGCCGAAACATTTATTTTTTTATTAAATGTTTCGGTTTTGTTTGTTTTATTTGGTTAATCAATAAAACTTAGATACTTTTCTAAAATATTACATACATCATATTTTTTGTGTAAATTCGACTATATATTTGAATATACACTTTAAATGACTGTTCGTTCAGTAATGGAATAGTTTAAAAATAATTAATTAAAGTGTACTTGGATATAGAGATACACAGAAACATAAAATAGGTTGAAAAACTAACTATTTGAAAAAACACACATATGAAATTAACAAGTGAAATTAAAGCAGGAATTGTAGCATTATTAACATTAGCAGCTTTTGTTTGGGGATTCAATTTCCTAAAAGGAAGAAATGTTCTTAACAAAACTCGTGTTTTTTATGCTAAATATGATAATGTTGATGGGTTGAATAAAGGACGACCTGTTACCATCAATGGTCTTCAGATAGGAAGTGTATCTGATATTACGTTTTTGCCAGACATGTCAGGTGATCTTGTTGTGAAACTAGAGATAGATAATTTTTTCCCTTTTTCTACAAACAGTGTATTTAAGATTTACGGAGCCGATTTAATGGGGTCAAAGTCATTAGCTATAATTGTTAAAGAAGGAGCTAAATTAGCTGAGAGTGGAGATACTCTTCAAGGAATAATAGATCCATCTTTAACTACTGTTTTAAATGATGAAGTGCAACCTGTAAAAGAGAAGTTAGAGCGTTTAATGGATGCTCTTGATTCAACTGCATATAACATCAATCAGATAACAGGGGGAGAAAATGGTAAGAATATCGGGAAGGTTATTTACAACCTTAATAGAAATCTAGAGAATTTTGCTGTAGTAAGTAATAAATTAAAGAATAATAGTGAGTCTATAGATTCTATTTTTTACAACATAAACGAAATGTCAAGAAACTTTAAGGTTTTATCTGATTCGTTGTCTGATACACAAATAGCCTCAACAGTTAATAATTTCAATAATGTGTTGTTGCAACTTCAGACAACATTAGAAACTGTTAATAATGGAGATGGTACAATGTCTAAATTATTGCACGATAAAGAGTTGTATGATAATCTTACTGCTACTACAAAGGAACTTCACGATTTGCTTGAGGATGTTAAGCTAAATCCTAAACGATATGTACATGTATCAGTATTTGGTAAAAAGGATAAGGGGTATGTGAAGCCTGAAGAACAAGAAGAGGAGAAGTAATTTTTTTAATTTCAAGAATAAGATTAACCAATATAAACCAAATTTTATTTACTAACCAATTATGAATTACTTGTCCAATATCTTATTTGTTATTGTGATGGTAATAGGCATTTACATGTTTGCCAAAAACATGGGAAAGCTTATTCGCAATGTCAAATTAGGGAGAGATATCGATAGGAGCGATAACTCTTCGCAGAGATGGAAGACTGTTTTAAGGGTAGCCTTTGGTCAGAGCAAAATGACCAAAAAACCTTTAGCAGGCTTATTGCATATAATAGTATATGCAGGTTTTATTATTATCAACATTGAGCTTCTCGAAATTATTATCGATGGGGTATTCGGCACTCATAGAGTATTTTTATGCGTATTGGGTTCATTGTACCCTTACTTGATTAATTCTTTCGAGATATTAGCCTTTTTGGTAATATTCTCAGTTGTAGTCTTCTGGATACGTAGAAACATTCTTAAACTAACACGTTTCCACAAGCCAGAAATGAAAGGTTGGGCATTTAACGATGCTAACAATATCCTTTACATCGAAACACTTTTGATGACTGCATTTCTAACAATGAATGCGGCCGATTTCAATTTACAACAGTTAGGAGCAGAGCATTACCATGCAACAGGTCCTTTTGTAGTGAGTCAATTTATTGCACCTCTACTTAGTGGAATGAGCGAAACATCGCTGATTATTTTAGAAAGAGGGATGTGGTGGTTTCATATAGTTGGAATCTTATTCTTTATGAATTATTTGTACTGGTCTAAGCACCTACATATTTTGTTTGCTTTCCCAAATACATATTTCTCAAAATTAGCACCAAAAACAGAGTTAGATAATCTAGAAGCAGTTACTAAAGAAGTAAAACTGATGATGGATCCTAATGCTGATCCTTATGCTATGCCCGAAGGAGATGAAGAAGAGCCTGGCAAATTAGGAGCTAGTGATGTTCTTGATTTAAATTGGGTACAGCTTATGAATGCATACACTTGTACCGAGTGTGGTAGATGTACCGAGGCTTGTCCGGCAAACCAAACAGGTAAGTTACTTTCTCCACGAAATATTATGATGAAAACTCGTGATAGATTAGAGGAAGTAGGTAGAATTATAGACGAGAAAGGAAAGTTTGAAGAAGATGGAAAATCATTGTTGAACGATTATATATCTCCTGAAGAAATTTGGGCTTGTACAACGTGTAATGCATGTACTGATGCTTGTCCGGTATTGATAGATCCAATTTCAATAATTATTGATTTGCGTAGATATTTAGTTCTCGAACAATCTGCAGCTCCAACCGAGCTTAATATGATGATGACTAATATTGAAAACAATGGAGCTCCTTGGCAGTATTCACCTGCTGATAGGCTTAATTGGAAAGATGAATAACAATACTAGTATTTTAGTATAGATAAATAATCGGGCAAAGTTTCGATTTGTAATGTAATCTGAATTTAATCAACGGTGATTCGTTGTTTAGAGTTTAAACAGATTATTGAATTGTAAAATAGTTCTTTATATAGTTTCACTTTTAGAAGAGGATTCTTAATTGTTTGTGTTAATTTTGTGAAAAATATAGACATTAGACAATATAAGAAAACCATGAAAAAAGAGGATATTGAAAAACAGCTAGAAGAAGTAGTTGTAAACGGTAAACATATAAGTCCGGTTCTACCAAAATCTATTAAAAATTACTTGATAGATATAGATGGAACAGTTTGTGATGATATTCCAAACGAGGAACCTGAAAGAATGATTACTGCTGAACCATATCCTGATGCATTAAAAAAATTGAACTCGTGGTTCGATGAAGGTCATCAAATTACTTTTTTCACCTCTCGCCCAGAAGAACTTCGTGAGATAACAGAAAATTGGCTAAGAAAAAGCGGTTTTAAATATCACGGAATAATGATGGGTAAGCCTAGAGGAGGAAACTATCATTGGATAGATAGCCATAAAGTGAAAACTACTAGATACAAAGGTAGATTTACTAGAATGGTTAAGAAAGAACTAACCATTGATGTTTTTAAAAGTAAAAAATGAGCGATAAAAATTTATTAAGAGTACCAACAATGGCTGAATTAACAGCCGAAGGTAAAAATCCTGATATACTTTTTTGGGTAGGATGCGCTGGAAGTTACGATGATAGAGCAAAAAAAATAACTCGTTCTTTCGTGAAAATTCTTAATAGTGCAGGGGTTAATTTCGGAGTTTTAGGTTCGGAAGAATCGTGTACTGGAGATCCTGCAAAACGTGCAGGGAATGAGTTTTTGTTCCAGATGCAAGCAATGAGTAACATAGAAATATTAAATGCTTACGAGGTTAAAAAGATAGTAACAGCATGTCCTCATTGTTTCAATACCATTAAAAATGAGTATCCTAAATTAGGGGGTAATTACGAGGTAATTCACCATACTCAATTATTGCAAGAGTTGATAGATCAAGGAAAACTTACTATCGAAGGAGGAGAATATAAGGGAAAGCGTATTACTTTCCACGATCCTTGTTACTTAGGAAGAGGTAATAATATATACGAAGCTCCACGAAATTTGATTAAACAGATGGAAGGAGAATTACTTGAAATGAGTTCTTGTAAGTCTGATGCTTTGTGTTGTGGAGCAGGAGGAGCTCAAATGTTTAAGGAAGCTGAAAAAGGAGATGAAGAAGTTTTTGAAGCTAGAACTAAACAAGCAATAGAGGTTAATCCTGAAATTATTGCTACCGGATGTCCTTTCTGTAATACAATGTTAACAGACGGTATAAAATTGAAAGATTTGAATGATCAGATTAAAGTTTTAGACATTGCCGAGATAATTGTAAAAGCTAATAATCTTTAGGTAAGTTTATTCAGTATAAAAGTGTTAATTCCCTGTAAATTTAATATTTTGCAGGGAATTATTTTTTTTAGAGATATATTATACACCACTGATTTTTAGATTAATGAAACATATTTTTAAATACTTTTTTATCCTTCTTTCCTTTCCCATAGTTGTTTCGGGGCAAATAGATTTAACTAAATCGCCATTGTACGTAGATAATCAACAAACTATATGGGTTGATAGTATCATGAATACAATGAGTCTAGACGAGAAAATAGGACAATTGTTTGCTATTGATGCTTTTTCTGATGCAAAGCAGATTAACGAAAAAATTACTTCAAAACTTATAAAGGAAAATCATGTTGGAACTGTGATTTTCTTTAAGGGAACTCCTGTAAAGCAAGCAGAATTAACAAATAAATATCAATCTATTTCTAAAATTCCTTTACTTATTGCAATGGATGCTGAGTGGGGAGTTTCTATGCGTCTTGATAGTACGCCGAAATTGCCTTATCAGATGGCGATTGGGGGGAGTAGAAATGAAGAAAATGCATATTTGGTTTCAGAAGAAATAGCAAACGAGTGTATTAGAATGGGTGTTAATATGAATTATGCACCTGTGGCTGACGTAAATATAAATCCGAAAAATCCAATAATAGGATTGAGGTCTTTTGGCGAAGATAAAAAGATTGTTGCTGATTTTGCAGTATCATCTATTCACGCTTACAGAAATAAAAGAGTTTTGTCTTGTGGAAAACATTTTCCTGGACATGGCGATACTTCTCAAGATTCTCATAAAACATTGCCTACCGTACATGCTTCTTTAGAGAGATTGATGGATGTAGAGCTATATCCTTTTCAGAAATTAATAGATAATGGTGTACCTGCAATTATGGTTGCTCATTTGAAAGTGCCTGCATTAGACAAAAAAACTAATATGCCAACATCTCTTTCTCCAATAATTATAGATTCATTACTAAAAAAAGAGATGGGTTTTAAAGGACTTGTTGTTTCCGATGCACTTAATATGCAAGGTGTTCAAGGATATGGAACAAATGTGCAGATAAATATTCAGGCTTTTAAAGCAGGAAACGATGTATTGCTATATCCTAGAGATATCAACAAAACTGTAGCTAAGTTTAAAGAAGAGCTAAAAAATCATAAAATTTCAGAGGAAAGATTAAATGAGAGTGTCAGAAAAATATTGATGGCTAAATATTGGGTAGGTTTAAATAATTACAAGCCTGTAGATACTGATAATTTAATATCGGATTTGAATAATTCTAATTCTGAATATGTAAATAATAAAGTTGCTAGCGAATCAATTACTCTTATAAAAAACAGAGATAATGTTTTACCAATTATAGATGTAACAAAGCCTATTGCTAATGTTATTTTTGGTAGGGATAAATTCCCGGAATTAACTGATAGACTAAACGATTACACTAAAGTAGATACTTACAGAATCACCTCAAGTAATTTCAATAAAGTTTTAAAAGATTTAGAGAAGTATTCAACAGTAATTATTTCTGTAGATAGTCCTTTCAGAAGAAAAAGAGCTGTGTTAAGAGAGCATTTACCTCAAATGCGGTCTCAAATAAAAGAGATTGCAAAGAATAAGAAAGTAATTCTAAATCTTTTAGGAAATCCTTATCGTCTTAATGAATTTGGTGATGATTCTGTATTTGATGCTATTTTAGTTTCTTACAGAAATACTGTTTATACGCAGAAATATACTGCAGCAACGATTTTTGGAGCAAACGTTCCTAAAGGTGTTTTACCAGTTTCAATTAACGAAAAATACAAAAGAGGTTTGTATTTATCTTTTAAACCAGTCCATAGACTTTCGTATTCTACACCCAAGCAAGAGGGAATGTGTGCTTTACAATTAAGTTTTATTGATACTATTGTAAATAAGGCTATAGAAGATTCTGTAATGCCAGGTGCTCAGATTTTAGTTGCTAAGAGTGGCAAGATAGTTTATAGAAAATCTTTTGGGTATAAAACATACGAGAAGAAATCGGAAATAAATAATAACAATCTTTACGATATTGCTTCAGTAACAAAAATTATGGCTACCACGCCAATAGTTATGAAAATGGTAGAAAATGGAGAGTTGGATTTAGATGCTCCATTGAAAAATTATATCCCCGAGTTGGATACAACATCAAAGGCAGATATTACAATACGTCAGATGATGGCTCATTATGCTAGATTAAAGCCTTGGATTCCTTTTTATAAGACGTTATTAGACGAAAATGGAAAATTAAATAAAAAGAAATATTTCAGTTTTAATTACGATTCAAAGCATAAGATAAAAGTTGCTACAAATTTGTATTTAAGAACAGATATTAAAGATACAGTTTTATACGAAGTGTTGCATTCTCCACTGCGCGACACTCTAGAATATAAGTATAGCGATTTGCCATATTATATGTTGCAGAAGATAATCGAAGAGAAAAAAGGAACTTCAATAGATAAGTTAGCAAACGATTGGTTTTATAAACCATTAGGGTTACAACGTATAACATATAAACCAAAAAACAAATTTGCCATAGATGAAATTGTTCCTTCGGAAGAAGATGAATATTTCAGACATATTAAGTTGCAAGGTGATGTAAACGATGGAGGTGCAGCAATGCTTGGAGGTGTTGGCGGTCATGCAGGACTTTTTGCGAATAGTTATGATTTGGCAGTAATGATGCAGATGTATTTGCAAAGTGGTGAGTATGGAGGAAAAAGATATCTGTCTCCAGAAGTACTAAATGAATTTGTAAGTTGTCAGTATTGCGATAAAGGCAATAGGAGAGGCATAGGTTTCGATAAACCACAGTTAGAAGGACCAGGACCAGCATGCGACTGTGTTTCGTACTTGAGTTTCGGACATTCTGGATTTACGGGTACAATGGTTTGGGCAGATCCTGATGAGGAAATTGTTTACATATTTTTGTCTAATAGAACATATCCTAGCTCTACTAATAACGAGTTAGCAAAACAGAATATCAGAACTAATATTCAAACAGTAATTTACGATTCTATAAATCATTCTGAATAGATAAAACATATAAATACTATCTTTTTGTAGTTCAAATTAAAGTAGAAACGTGCCAAAATGGTTAAAAAGGAATTAGAATAAAATAATTGTAAATTTGCATAGATAATAAGTAGAAGGAGATTGGTGAATTAAATCATGTTTAACGATAACTAGTAACAAGTTTATTAGATAATAAAAGGTTACTTTTGCAAAAGTTTTAAATGGCTAGTTATATGTTTTAATATAATGGTTTTAAGCAGAAGAGAATAAGAATGTACTTGTTACATCTTAATAAAATATAAGAATTATGGCAAATCATATAGTTGATTCTATTTTTGAGAATTTAAGAAATAATCCAGATAAAGTTGGTTTTAGGGCAAAGGATGTTGAAACAGGTAATTGGAACGAATTTACATGGAAAGAAGTAGAAGCTAGGATTATGCAAATTGCATATGCTCTTCTTAAGAATGGAGTGAAGCATCAAGATAAGGTTGCTATTTTTTCTCAAAACTCAATGGAGTGGGTACTTACCGATGTTGCTGTTATGAGTATAGGAGGTGTAACGGTACCTATTTATGCTACAAATACAGCTAATCAGGCTAAATATGTTTTGAATGATGCAGATATAGAAAATATATTTGTAGGAGATGAAGAGCAGTACGATAAAGCTATAGAGGTATTAAAATCGGGAGATACAAAACTTAAAAAGATTGTAGTTTTTAATGAATCAATTGAAATAAAGGAGCCTAATGTTCAACATCTTTCAGAATATTTAGATGTAGAGGTTACTGATGAATTGAAATCTGAATTTGAAAAAAGATTTTCTAATATAAACAGAGATGATTTAGCATCTCTTAATTATACTTCGGGAACAACAGGAGAACCAAAAGGAGTTATGCTTATTCATAATAACTTCTTATCCACTTTTGATATGCACGATGAATATTTAGAGGATGTAACCGATAAAGATCATTCATTGTGTTTCTTACCATTGAGTCATGTATTTGAACGTACATGGACTTTATACTGTATGCATCGCGATGTAAAAATCTCTTTCTTATCAAATCCTAAATTGATAATTGAGACTTTGCAAGAAGTAAAACCAACATTAATTTGTACAGTTCCAAGAATCTATGAAAAGGTTTATGCTTCTATACAAAATGGATTAGAATCTGCTTCAAAAACTAAAAGAAAGGTATTTGGATGGTCAGTAAAACAAGGAAGAATTTATCATGACTTGCTTAATAGACAGCAGAAAATACCAAAAAGAGTAAAAGCAAGAAAAAAATTAGCAGATAAGCTAGTACTTAATAAAATTAAAGGAGCCTTAGGTGGCAATATTAGAATTTCACCAACTGCAGGAGCTCCTCTTTCAGCAGAAATTCAGGCTTTTATGAGAGCTGTTGGAATTCCTGTTACAATGGGTTATGGTTTAACAGAAACTACTGCTACCGTTACAGCTTTCCCAATGCATAATTATAAAATAGGTTCTGCAGGTAAACCTCTCAATGGTATAGAGGTGAAAATAGGTAAGAACGATGAAATTTTAGTAAAAGCTCCAACAGTAATGAAAGGTTATTACAATAAACCTGAAGCTACAGCTGAAGTTTTTGAAGATGGATGGTTTAAGACAGGAGATGCAGGAAGAATAGACGAGGAAGGCAACCTGTTTATCACAGATAGAATCAAGGATTTGATGAAAACAGCGGGAGGTAAATATATTGCACCTCAACAAATAGAAGCACTTCTTACTGATGATAATTTTATAGAGCAAGCAATGGTTATTGGCGATGAAAAACCTTATGTAACTGCTTTTGTGGTACCAAATTTCGAGGCTCTTAAAGATTATGCTCAGTTGATGGAAATAAAGTACCTCAACATGGAAGAGCTTATATCTAATTCGTCAGTTAAAGAATTTTACGATAAGAAAGTAGCTGAATTACAAAAGGAATTAGCAGGATTTGAAAAAGTTAAAAAATTCAAATTGATGGCTAAGGAGTTTAGTATGGAAAAAGGAGAATTAACTCCTACACTAAAAATTAGAAGAAAAATAATAGTTAAGAAGTTTCAGAACTTAATTAACGAATTGTACGGTACTAAAAAACGTAAAGATTTGAATGAGTAGCTTTCTGCTAACATTCATAGTAAAGTGATTAAAATAATAATTTTGTCTTAACAAGATTGAATTTTTCATAAAACAGATGGCACAAAAACCAAGCATACCTAAAGGAACAAGAGATTTTTCGCCTGTAGAAATGGCAAAGAGAAATTACCTTTTCTCAACGATAAAAGATGCATTTAAGAAATTTGGATTTGCACAAATAGAAACTCCTTCGTTCGAAAATTCATCAACGTTGATGGGTAAATATGGAGAAGAAGGAGATAGATTAATTTTTAAGATTCTTAATTCAGGAGATTACTTAAAAAAAGCTGATGCTAAAGCTTTAGAAGAGAGAAATTCTACAAAACTTACATCTTCAATTTCAGAAAAAGCATTGCGATACGATTTAACTGTGCCTTTTGCACGTTACGTTGTACAGCACAACAACGATATTACTTTTCCTTTTAAGCGTTATCAAATTCAACCTGTTTGGCGTGCCGATAGACCACAAAAAGGTCGTTTCCGTGAATTTTATCAATGTGATGCTGATGTGGTAGGTTCCACTTCGCTTTTACAAGAAGTTGAATTTGTTCAGCTTTACGACGAGGTTTTTGCAAACTTAGGATTAAAGAATGTTGCAATAAAAATAAACAACAGAAAAATATTGGCAGGTGTTGCTGAGGTTGCAAATATCAGTGATTTGTTGATAGATATGACTGTTGCATTAGATAAACTTGATAAGATTGGAGAAGAAAAAGTTAAGGAAGAAATGCTTTCTAAAGGTATTTCTGAAGATGCTATTTCTAAAATTCAACCTTTATTCGAGTTAAACGGAACAAACGAAGAGCAATTAGATAAACTTGCTGTTTTGTTAGCCGATTCTGAAATAGGAACAAAAGGAGTAGAGGAGTTGAGAAAAGTTATTTCTACAGTAGAAACTCTAGGGCTTAAAGTTGCTGATTTAGAACTTAATGTTACCCTTGCTCGTGGACTTAATTACTACACCGGAGCTATTTTCGAAGTAGAAGCCAAAGGAGTAAAAATGGGATCTATTGGTGGTGGTGGTCGTTACGACGATCTTACTGGAATTTTTGGTTTGAAAGGTCTTTCGGGTGTAGGTATTTCTTTTGGATTAGACAGAATATATTTAGTGTTAGAGGAGTTAGGTTTATTCCCTGATTCTAAATCGGAAGGAGTACAGGTAATGTTTGTTAATTTCGGAGAGAAAGAAGCGTTATATTGCTTGAAAGCAGTTAGAGTTTTAAGAGAAAAAGGAATTAACTGCGAGGTGTATCCTGATTCTGCTAAAATGAAAAAACAGATGAATTATGCTAATAAAAAGGGAATTCCATTTGTAGCTTTAGTTGGTGAAGAAGAAATGAATGCTAACGAAATTACAATCAAGAATATGGAAAGCGGAGAGCAAACAAAAGTTCCTTTTTCTGATTTAGATAAATTTTCGTTTTAATTATAATTTTTTGTAAAATGAAGAAGCTCCTAGTTTTAACAATATTTGCAATCGCTACAATTTCCTGTTCGCATAATATAAATAGCGACGGTCAGAAACCAGTGATTGAAGATTTGAAGATTGTAAATCTTGATTCAGCTAATAGTATTGTTTTTCACAATGGAGCTAATATTCAGTTTTCGGCAAATTTTGTAGATAATCAGGAGTTAGGTTCTTACAAATTTGATGTTCATTTTGCAGGTGATGGCCATAGGCACACACATATAGAGCCAAGAATAGATGATAAAAAGTCGGCAAGTTCTACGAAACAATGGAATACCACTAAAAATGGTAAACTTGAAGGAACAGAACAAAGAGTAACTTTTAATAGAACGATTCAATTTGAGGATAAGGACGGTCATGTGTTAAAAACAGTTGCTAATTCAGGACCTTATCACTGTGTTGTTTACGCTATTGATGAAGCTGGAAATTCTGCTGATTTTATTCAAACTAGTTTCCTTATTGTTAATGAGGATATGCCAAAATATACTATTACTGAACCAGATTTTACAGATTATAAAATAGCTACAGGAGATACGTTGACTGTAAAAGGTTCTGTTTATGGCAAAAAAGGATTGTCTAAGTTGGTGTATATTGTCTATTATTTAGATACTGAGAGTGCTGTAGATTTAATTCATGAATCAAAAATAATTGAAGGAAATGTAAAAGACTACGATATAAATCTTCAATTAAATATACCTAGCGAGGCAAAAACAGGAAATTATGCATTACTATTATTGGTAAGTGACAAGGTTGGTAATGTAGGTCAGTTACTTGAGACGTTCGAAATAACTAATTAGTACGATGAAGTACGATGTTGTTATTATTGGAGGAGGAGCTGCTGGTTTTTTTTCAGCAATTAATATAGCTGAGAAAAATAGAAAACTTAAAATTTGCATACTCGAGAAATCTCAAAAAGTATTAGCTAAAGTTAAAATTTCGGGAGGTGGTCGTTGCAATTTCACTCATGCTTGTTATATTCCTAAAGAATTATCAAAGTTTTATCCACGTGGTCAGAAAGAACTTATTGGCCCTTTTCACACTTTTGCTGCTGGCGATACAATAGAATGGTTTGAGAGTAGAGGTGTGGATTTTTATGCTACCGATGATGGTAGTATTTTTCCTAAATCTGACGATTCGCAAACAATAATTGATACTTTTCTGAAATTATCCCAAAAATATGGAATTGATATTTACACGGGACAAGAAGTTGTAGATATTAAAGAAGGCGATATATGGACTTCTCGTACTAAAAATAAAATTTTTACTTCCGATAAACTGATAATTACCACTGGAAGCAGCAAAGAAATTTGGAATATCTTATCAAAATTAGGTCACAAAATAGTAGAACCTGTTCCATCGTTATTTACATTTAAAATTAAAGATAAACGGATTGAGGGATTGATGGGAGTTGTAGTTGAAAACGCAACCGTTTCGTTGAAAGGTTCAAAATTGCCTGAACAATCAGGACCTTTATTAATTACACATTGGGGAATGAGTGGTCCATCTGTTTTGAAAATGTCATCTTTTGGAGCTAGGGAGATGTTCGAAAAATCATATCAGAATACTGTGATAGTTAATTGGTTGCCAGAACATGATTTTGATTCAATTTCTGATGCTATTGTTGATCTAAGAGAAAATTCTCCAAAAAAACATGTACTCAAGCACAATCCATTTTTTCTTCCTATAAGGTTGTGGAAAAGTTTGGTTTCATATTCTGGTATTTCCGATAAACAAAATTGGGCAGATCTAAATAAAAAGCAGATTACGAAACTTGCTACAGAACTTGTTAAAGGGGAATATGAAGTAAATGGTAGAACAAAGTTTAAAGAAGAATTTGTTACTGCAGGAGGAGTGAATCTAAAAGAAATAGATTTCAAACGTTTTGAAAGTAAAATTCATAAGAATCTTTTTATAGCAGGAGAAGCTCTAGATATTGATGCTGTTACGGGTGGTTTTAATTTCCAAAATGCTTGGACAGGTGCTTGGATTATCTCAGAATCAATAGCGAAATCATAGTTTTTATTTTACATTTATACACACTTAAAATAATATATAAATCCATGGAAAATACAGAAATGCTTATAGGTCTGGCAATAGGAATTGTTGTTGGAGGAGTAATAATTTGGCTATTAACGAAGCTAAATAATAGTGGGAAAATATCTGATAACGAATTCAATTCTGTAAAGAAAGAATTAGATAATTTAAAGATTGATCTAGCAACAAAAGATGAAAGAATTTCGCAATTATCTAGTAGTTTAGATACTGCCGAAAAAAATATTTCAGCAAAAGAGGATAACGAAAAACAGCTTACTTCTGATATTGCTACGCTTACAGCAAACATTAAATCGGCAGAGGAAAACGAAAAGATCAGTGTTTCTAAATTGCAAGAATCAGAGGCAGAATTGGAAAAGCAGAGAGATAAGTTTTTAGATGTGAAATCTGAATTATCGAGTTTAGAAGCAAAATATTCTAGTCTGAAAAATGATTTTGAATCGTCTAAAGATGAGGTTGCTATTCTTACCAAAAAGCTAGAAGATAAAACTACTCAGTATAATTCACTAAATGAAAATCTAGCTAAGTATAAAGCAGAAAATAGTTCATTGGAAGATAAACTTTCACTTTTGAATAGCGATTTAGAAGCATCTAAAGAAAACATTACTAAACTTACAGAAAAGCTAGAGGCAAGGACAAATCAGTATAATGCAGTAAATGAAGAACTAGCAAAGTATAAGGCAGATAATGAATCTTTGAAAGAAAAACTATCTCTTTTGAATAGTGATTTAGAATCATCTAAGGAAGATTATACAA
>CAZIYK010000009.1:0-20064 GCA_964543445.1 uncultured Flavobacteriales bacterium | reverse complement strand
CATCCATCTCTAAAGCTACTTCGCTTGCTCCTGATTTAGCAACAAACTTAATCAGGTTTTGAATTTCCTTTAAATCCATAATATTAAATTTAATTCTTATTCGAGTTTAATATGCCCATTTTAAATACTGGGCACCCCATGTAAAACCACCGCCAAAGGCAGCTATTACAAGATTATCTCCTTTTTTTAATTTATTTTCGTAATCCCACAACAAAAGAGGAATTGTGCCATTAGTTGTGTTTCCAAATTTATGAATATTAATCATAACTTTTTCATTATCTAGCTCAATTCTGCTTCTAGTTGCTTCAATAATTCTCTTATTAGCCTGATGAGGTACTAACCACGCAACATCTTCGGGAGATAAATTATTTTTTTTCATAATAATCTCGGCCGAATCTGCCATGTTTTTAACAGCGTATTTAAATACTGTTTTCCCATCTTGATAAACAAATTGTTTACCAGCATCTAATGTTTCGTGAGTTGTTGGCATTAACGAACCACCAGCATCTATTCTTAAGTACTCACGACCTTCGCCATCAGATCTCAAATGCTCGTCTATCAATCCCAAACCTTCTTCGTTTGGTTCCAGCAAAACACATCCGCCACCATCACCAAATATTATACAGGTATTTCTATCTGTATAATCTATAATAGACGACATTTTATCTGCACCTATTACTAATACTTTTTTATATCTGCCAGATTCAACAAATGCTGATCCTGTAGATAAACCGTATAAGAATCCCGAGCATGCTGCATTAACATCGTATCCAAAAGCATTAGTTGCACCTATTTGTGTAGCAACATAAGCTGCTGTTGATGCTACTAATAAATCAGGGGTAACTGTAGTAACAATTACAAGATCTATTTCTTTAGGGTCTATTCCGCTTTTATTTATTAATTCTAATGCGGCTTTTATTGCTATATAAGATGTTCCCTCTCCTTCTTTTTTAAGAATACGTCTCTCCTTTATGCCTGTTCTAGTAACAATCCATTCATCATTAGTATCAACCATTGTTTCTAGTTCCTTGTTCGTTAAAACATATTCAGGAACGTAGCCACCAACGGCAGTGATTGCAGCTGTTATCTTACTCATAATATTCTTATTTTTTGATATTAGTTTGTTTCAGCTTCTTATACCTATATATAAACTACTTATATATGTGTATGTGAAAAATACTTTTCGGAGCGTGAGTCCCCATACTCAAAACTCGAAAAATTAGGGGCGAAAATTAAATTGTTTTTTTTAATCTGCAAAAGTTTTACTGTGATATATCGATATTATGCATACATAATTAATGTTTTAACGTGTTTATTTACAGTGTTTTGCGGGTGATAAAATGATTTATGGTGAAAAAAAAGTTAATAGCCAAAAAAAAACAGTAAAAGATTTGACGATATCTAAAATTATGAATAAAAATTATTATCTTATGTAGCTTTGATATTTAGTATTTGAAGTGAATTTAGTAGATATAGGTAATTTGTTGAGATGTAATAGTTTAAGCTTTTGAGAAATTTATGATGTGTGTTATGGTTAAAATTGGCATGATTCTATAATGTTTGTAATAACGAAATAATCAGTTTCAGACCAAAGAAAATCAGAACAGAGCCTAGTATTTTATTGATTATACCTTCTTGTTTTAAGTAAGCAGATTTTATTTTCGGTTTTGTGAAAAAGTAAGCAACAGTACTAAACCAAATAAATGTAATTGATATCATTATTAGTCCTGATCCGAAAACTAAAAGCTTTGGTGATCCTGGAGCTATTATTACAGTAAAAACACTGATGAAATAAAGAGCAGCTTTAGCGTTTAGGAGATTTGTGAAAATCCCCATCTTAACAGCTTCGAAAGTTGAAATTGTATGTTTTGGTTCTTCTTGCTCTTCTGTTTCTTTAACTTTTAGTTTAGCTTTTATTATTCCGAATGCTTGTAATCCTATGAATATTAAATAAATGGCACCTAGTAGTTGTACTACATTCATCAACCATTCGTTATGTTGAATATATTCAACTCCGAAAATACTGTAGGAGATATGGAAAATGTTTCCTATTGCAAACCCTAAGCCTGTGTATATTCCGATTTTTCTTGAATATTGAAGTGTGTTTTTTATTTCTAAGAAAAAATCAGGTCCAGGAGAACTAACAGCAAGTATATGAATTAATGCAACTGCTGAAATTTCGTTTAAATACTCCATTATTGTTTTTTAGGACGTATTATAGGATTGTACAGTTCGGGATGTTTGCCTGTTATGTTTTTATAGAACTCTTGAATTTCATCAAAGTCAGAATCTATGTCACCTGTAGGTTTGAATAATTTTCCGACTCCAATTTCTTTTGTCTTAAAATCTAAATAACCAAGTGCAATAGGTACTCCAGCTTTTTTCGCAATGTGATAAAAACCAGTTTTCCATTTTTCGGTGTACGATCTAGTTCCTTCTGCAGGTACAATAAGCATAAGCTCATCTCTGTTTTGTAGCAATTCGGCAGCGTAATCAACAAGGTTTCCATTTTTGCTTCTATCAACTCCAATGGCTCCCATAGAACGTAAAATTCCTCCTAAAATAGATTTAGTATAGCTGTCTTTTATAAAAAAACTAATAGGTATATCGTATTTCCAAAAAGTAAGTATTGTATAGGGAAAATCCCAATTGCTTGTGTGTGGAGCAGCAATAATTACACATTTTTTAACTCCTTCTAATGGACCGAATAATGTTTTCCATCCCAATAGATTTAATAGAAATGATGCTATTTTCTTTTTCATAATTAAAAAATCGTTACAAATTATTTAGTAATTACTAGATGTTGATTATTCCTCGAAATAATCGTCTTTGAATCCTATAAGATACAATTTCTTCTTGGCTCTAGTAATTGCCGTATAAAGCCATCTTAAATATTCTTTATCAATTTCGCCTGTTGGTAGCCATGCTTGTTCTACAAAAACATTATCCCATTGTCCGCCTTGCGATTTATGACATGTTACAGCGTATGCAAATTTAACTTGAAGTGCGTTAAAAAACGGATTTTCTTTTACCTTTTTGTAACGTTTAGATTTATTTTTTTCGTCTTCGTAATCTTTATTCACTTCCTGATACAATTTATTGCTTTCCTCGTATGGTAGTGATGGACCATCAACAGTAAGAGTATCTAACATTATTACAGTCTCAAAACTTTTTTCATTTGGATAATCTACTAATTGTACTTCAACTTCTGCAAATCTAAATCCGTATAATTCTTTTATTGATTGTATTCTTAAAATTTCAATAGTATCGCCATTTGCAATGAAACCTGGAGCCGAAGTAGGCTCTAGCCAGAAATAATTATTTTTTACAACCATAAGAATATCGCCCGTAGCAATTTCGTTTTCTAGCATACGAATTTTAGACCTTATTTGTTGATTGTACAAATTTGCCCTTTTGTTTGATCTTACAATTATTGTAGTTTCGTTAAATCCTTCATTTCTGTAGCAATCGTCGATAGCACTTTCTATATCGTAGCCATCGGTTAATCTTATTACTTCAGTTTGATCATTCAAATTAAATTTAAAATCGTCGAAGTAATTGTTTTCTTGATTAAATCTGAGGGTTGTAGCATTTTTTAAAATTCCAGAATTGGCTTCTTGTCTTAGTACCTCTTTAAGTTGAAATTCCAAAACTTTTTTATTGTAAGTCAATGATAGATTAGTAGCATCTAAAGCAGGACTAATATCTAAATGAACAGGAGGAAGCTGAGCTTCATCGCCAATGAAAATAATTTTACACCTTTTGCCACCTTCAACAAATTCTATAAAATCATCTAGCAAAGAAGAGTTTGAAAACTGTTTACCCTCGTTTTGTGTGTCTGAAATCATTGAAGCTTCATCTACAATGAAAATAGTATCTGCTGCAGTATTGTTCTGTCTAACAAACTGAACGCCAAAATCGGCATTTGGTTTAGGTTTGTATATTATTCGGTGTATGGTGAAAGCTTTCTTCTTAGAATAAGATGCAATTACTTTGGCAGCTCTACCAGTAGGAGCAAGTAAAATAGATTTCTTTTTGGCTTGCCAAAGAAGGTTTACTACTGTAGAAATAACCGTAGTTTTTCCAGTACCAGCATATCCTTTCAAAAGTAATATTTCATCATTGTCTTCCGAAAAGATAAATTTAGAAATACCCCTTATTAATGAATATTGATCATCGGTAGGGGTAAAAGGAAACCTATTAAGAATTAATTTCTGAAAAATTTCTGCATCCATGTAAAAAAATACAAGCTAGTATTAAGCTTGTTTTAATAGAGTTTATAGCTGTTTGTTAGAGATTTTATCCGAGGAAGCAAAGCTACTTAATATATTATACATTGTTAGTAGCTAAAATGCTTTTATGATTAAAAAAAAAATGTAAATTTGCAGGATTAAGTTTTATAAAATTCTAATAGTTAACATAATAATTAAAATCAGAGATGAAAATTTTAAAAATAATTCTTTGGATACCAATCGTAGCATTGTCTTACATCGTTTTTAATTCGATAATGGCCCCTATTCATTTTGATAAGGAAAAACAAATTCGTTATACTGATGCTATTGGTCATCTGTTAGATGTTCGTAAATCTGAGTTAGCATATAAATCTATTCATGGTAAGTTTGAAGGTGATTGGGATAAATTAGTTGAATTTATTGATACAGCTAAGTTTACTTTGGTTTCTAGAAGAGATACTAGTTACATGGCTTATGATAAGGTTTACCGTATGGATAGACTTAAAGAAGAAATTATTATTGATACTTTAGGATTTGTACCTGTAAAAGATTCATTGTTCAAATCATCTGATCGTTATAAGAAAATGATGATGGTTCCTCATACTGACGGATTGAAATTTGAATTGAAAACAGCTGTAATTGACAAGAATGGAATGAAAGTTCCTGTGTTTGTTGCACGTGTTAAGAAGGTTGATTTATTGAATGGTTTGGATGAGCAATTAGTTAAAGAGGCTGTTGATGCATTTGATGTAAAAGGAGAGTACTTACAAGTAGGAGATATAGAGCAGTCTAACGTAAGTGGAAACTGGCCTAAACCTTACGAGCCAGGATTTAAAGAAGGAAAAGCTAAGAAAAATTAGGCTAAAAGGTGACACTGATTTTAAGTTATGTTGATACCTGTTTTACACAATGTTGATAAATCGTTAGAATCAGATCATTTTAAGAAATTAATATTATCCATCCAGCTAAAGCTGGATGGATTTTCTTTTTCTATACTCAACCAAGAGCTAAATAAAATAGTTGCGGTTGTTGAGTATAAATTTGAAGATGTAAAACATCCGTTCCAACTTTTAGAAAAGGTTGAGCTTATTTATAAGGAGAATTCGTTGTTACAGATGGATTTTGTGCAGGTTAAGGTTTCTCACGTAAATACAGTGTCAACACTTGTGCCTGTTGCATTATTCGATGATAATAATTTAAGACCTTACCTAGAGTTTAATCACAAGTTATTGGAAAACGAGTATCTCACCTACGATATTATAAATTCTGGTGAAATTGCTAATGTGTATTCGCCTTTTACTGTGGTTAACAATTTCTTATTTGAGAAGTACGGTGAGTTTACATTCAAACATTTTTCTAGTGTTCTGATAGATAGTTTTTTAGAGCAATCTAATTCTATTCAGGATTTTAAGATGTTTGTTCATGTTCAGGATAATCAGTTCGAGATAGTTGTTGTAGAGAATAAAAAATTGATTCTTTATAATTCGTATTTATACGAAACTAAAGAGGATTTAGTTTATTACATATTATTTGTAGCCGAACAATTGAAACAAAATCCCGAAGATTTTGATCTAGAACTTTATGGTACAATAGAACCTTACTCAGAAATATATTCTCTTATATATAAATATGTGAGAAATGTATATTTCGGTAAGAGAACAGAAAAATATCAGTATTCACACGAACTTGATAGCATAAACGAGCACGATTTTTTTGTACTTTTCAATCAATAGTTTGCTTGTGATTTAAGCAAATGATACACCTATTTTTATAAACAGAATAATTATACCGATGAGAATTATTTCAGGAAAATATAGAGGAAAAAAATTAAGAGCACCAAAGAACCTTCCAGTAAGGCCTACTACAGATATGGCTAAGGAGTCGTTGTTTAATATTCTTAATAACTATTATTATTTTGATGGTGTAAAGGTTTTAGACCTATTTGCAGGTACAGGTAATGTGAGTTTAGAATTTGCTTCTCGAGGTACTGACGATGTTACTGCTGTAGATTTAGACTCAGGTTGTGTCAATTTTATTAAAAAAATGTCTGATGAAATGAAACTAGAAGATAGTTTCACAGTTGTTCAGGAAGATGTTTTTAAATATCTGAAAAAGACTAAATCAAAGTCTAATATTATTTTTGCTGATCCACCTTATGCTTTAGATCAAGAAGAATTCGAATCTATTCCGAAAATAGTTTTCGAAAGAGAATTGCTAGAAGAAGGAGGGATGCTAATTGTTGAGCATTTCAGTAAGATGGATTTATCTCATCTAGAAAATTTCAGTTTTAAAAGAAAGTACGGGTCATCGGTATTTAGCTTTTTTGAATTACCTGACGAGGAAGAGTAATTAAATTAGATTTTCCTCTGTCTTTTAGCTTCAAATAAAATTATAGCTGCCGAAACTGAAACATTCATCGAGTCAATTTCACCTTCCATAGGGATTATTATGTTTTGTGTTGATGCTTCTAACCATTCATCTGTTAGTCCTGTAGCTTCGGTTCCTACAACTATTGCTGTTGCTTGTGTGTAATCAATCTCGGTATAAGGTTTTGATGCTGTAAGAGCAGCAGAGTAGATGTTTATGTTGTTTTCTTTAAGCCACGATATTATCTCATCGTTAGTACCTGTAGCTACATTATTTGTAAAAACACACCCTATACTAGACCTAATCACGTTAGGATTGTACAAGTCGGTTTTTGGGTTTGCTATAATTACCGCATCAATGTTTGCAGCGTCCGCAGTACGTAGAATAGCTCCAATATTTCCTGGTTTTTCAATACTTTCTCCAATAAGAATTAAAGGATTCTTGTTGGTAAGTTTTAAGTCAGAAATATTATGATTTTTAGTTTCGGCTAAAGAGATTACACCTTCTGTAGTTTCACGATATGCTATTTTTTTGTACACATCTTCAGTAATAGCAATAAATTCAGGAAGTTGTTTTTTATCAAATAGCTTCTCGATTACCGATAATTCAACAATTTTAGGCAGAAAAAGTACTTTTTTTACTTTATAATTACCTTTTACAGCAATACTCAGCTCTCTTAATCCTTCTATCAGAAATAGAGATTTCTTTCTTCTAACTCTAGATTTATCTTTGAGTTGAATTAGTTCTTTTATAAAAGAATTCTGTGTACTTGAAATTTCTTTAATCATCTAGTTTTAAGCTTTATACTTTGTGTGCAACCCTCTAGTTATTTTAACAGATAAATCCAATAAAACTATTTTAGGATTACCGTTTCTTTCGATGTGAAAAATGGCCAAATCCATTTCTTTCATCATGTCAATAATATTTTGTCCGTGTATGTAGCTGATGAAATTCTCGAATTTAAAGCCTTGAACTTCAAATTTCAGAAAAGATAATTCCTTAGCTTCATAGTTTTCTAATAGAGCTTGACGGAATACTCTTGTGGCAAATTTCAAAAAGTTAATCTGAAACTGCTTACCTTTTTTTGCCATATCATCAGACCAATTTACCAACATTTTCAAGTCGGCTTTAAAAGATCCTCTTACCCAATTTACAAATAGATGTTGAAACTCAGCATCGCTCTGATTGTCATTTGCCATGGCAATAGCCATATTGATATTTCCATTAGATTGTATGGCAATATCTTTGGCATTACTTTCTGAAATCTCAAAATTATCTAGCAAATAGTTAGCTACATCGGCATTGCTAAGCTTGTTGAAATATACTATTTGAGTACGTGATTGTATGGTTTTAATGATAGATTGCTCATCTTCCGTAACAAATATGAACAGCGTATTGCCTGTAGGTTCTTCTATCAATTTTAATAATTTGTTGGCTGTAGCTATATTCATCAGCTCAGGTTTCCAAACTATCATTATTTTGTAATTGCCTTCGAAAGCTCTAAGAGACATTGTTTTAACAATATCGGCAGCTTCATCAACCGCAATTAATCCAGTTTTCTTTTCTATACCTATTTTCTCATACCATTCTTGTATCGTTCCAAATTTATTTTCATTAAGGAATTCTCTCCATTGTGTAATGAAGTTTTTGGAGATGGGTTTAGATTTAATTTCTGGAGTTGTACCTACTGGATATACGAAATGCAAATCAGGATGATTGAAAGCAACTACTTTGCCTTCGCAGATTTCCTTGTTTGGATTTTCTGAGCATAAAACATACTGTGCATATGCAATTGCAACGGATAAGACACCTGCTCCCTCAGGTCCTGAAAATAATTGAGCATGACTAACTTTACGGTTAGCAACCGAATTTTTGAGGTGTTCTATTACCTTTTTATGTCCTATGATTTTATCAAATAGCATATCGCGAATTTAGTCTTTTAGGTTTTAGTTTAAAAGAGAGAAAGCAAAAGTTTAATTTGTCGATTATTGAATTGTAATTAAACTTCTACAACTTCTATTTCGTTTTTAATATAGACCAATAATTTTTTGTTTACAGTGTATCCGAGTTCTTCCAATGCATCAGCGTAGGTGTTTATTTGCTCGTTGTGCTTTTTTGTTTTATTACCAGTTTTATAGTCTATTACCACCGCATTGTTGTTGTCTATTACAACTCTGTCGGGCCTTAAAATTGTGTTGTTAGATAGAATTATATCCTGTTCGTTTTTTACATCTAAACCTTCAGCGAAATACTGTTTCAATTCGGGATGTAAAATTACTTTGTCTATTAAATCTTTAATTTTTTCTGATAATTCTGACGTTATATTCCCATTGAGAACTAGTTTTTCTAACACATCATTTTTCTGATTAGCATATTTTATATCAGCAAGGATATTGTGTATGGTGTTACCATATTCGTTTTCTGTAATCTCCCCAATATTCCAGTATTTTGGAGCTTCTAAACTCATTCTTACTCTATTTATCCATTTGTATGAGTTTAGTTTTTCGAGTTCGTATTTTTTACTTGAACTCTTGTTCTCGGTAGGGATAAATTCTTTCTTGCCAAACCAATACTTATTACCATCATTTTTGAGATGTTTAGATATGTAACTAGAATTAGAAGCGAGATAATTTCCGAAATACTCAGAAAGTTTCTTCTTTTTGTCTAGGTACGTGATGACGTAAAGACGTTGTACAGGTCTGGTAAGTGCAACGTACAGGAGATTTAGGTTGTCTAGAATAACTTCGTTCTCATGTTTGTGATAAATATTTTTACCGATAGGAGTAGAGGCTAAATCTTTGTTTATAGATACCAATGCGTTTTTAATTCCATTAAAATTTTCTTCGGCATTTTCCAGAGGAATCCATGTTTTTGAATTTCTTTCGGTTGTCATCCAGTTTGCATAAGGAAAAATTACGATAGGAAATTCAAGTCCTTTAGATTTGTGAATAGTCATTACCTGCACAGCATCTAATCCATCAGGAATAACTAAGCTCAACTTATCTTTTTTATCCTCCCAATGTTCTAGAAACGAATTTATTCCTGTGTTGTTTTTAGAACTGAAATCTAATACGAAATCAAGGAAAAATTGAATCTCGGTACTAGCTTTTTCAGCCAAGTTAAATGTTCTTACAAATTCCTCGATAGCATCGTAAAGAGGGAGTTTTAGAAATGCATTAACATCGAAATTTATATCGTATTTTCTTAATTCGTGATAGAATTTATCGGCGTTTAGTTTTACAAATTTCGAGTAAATATCGTGCCTTTTTATATCTTCAACTTCAATAGTGTCGCTAGCTATAAGATATTCTACTGCTTTTAGTCTTGCATCAAAATCGTCGTTGTAATTTATCAGTTTCAAAGATTGAATACAGAAATTTACTTGCTCGTTGTTTTTAATCAATAGCGATTCTTTTGATACAACTTCTATACCATTTTCTATCAAGTAATTTGATACAGATACTCCTTCCTTGTTGTTTCTTGTAAGTATGCAAATATCTTTTAGCGCGTAACCTTCGTCAAGCAAATCTCTAATTATTATTTCTGTACGAGAATTGTTTTGTTCATCGAAATCTTCAATCTCGTTTTTTTCGAAAAAATCTATTTCAATGTAGCCGCCAATTTTATCATTCGTTTTCTGATTATTTCCATCAATATACATTTCGGTATAGCTTTCGTTAGTGAAAGCGCTAGATGAAAATTTGAAAAAATCATTGCTGAAATCGATGATGTGACTATAACTACGATAATTTTTATCGAGTGTAGCAGGTGTAATTTCGAAAGGGAAATCAACCTTTTTCTGACTCAAATCGATAAATTGTTCGGCTTTTCCTCCACGCCAACGATATATTGCTTGTTTTCCATCGCCAACAATTACACAATCGCCACCCTCAGCAATAGAGTTCTCTATAAGTGGAATTAAATTTTGCCATTGCAATACAGAAGTATCCTGAAACTCATCTACAAAAAAGTATTTGAATTTATCGCCCAAACGTTCGTAAATGTAGGGAACAGGCTGATTTTTAATCTCGTCAGAAATACGTTTGTTGAATTCTGAATTGAAAAGAATATTGTTGTGTTTTTTTATCTCGTTTAATTCTTTTTCTATTTCGTTAAGTACGGTTACAGAATCTATATTTCTAAGAATTAATCTGATAAGAATTACTAAAGTACCACTTTCTTCAACCCATTTTCTTGACGAGTTGTAGTAATCTCTTAAATCGTCAAATATAGAATCTATTGTTCGTGCCCAAGGTTGTTTAGCTTTTGATTTTGCGTAGAGCAACTCTTTCTCAAACATATTTGGAACACGAAGAGATTTTAGTTCAACTTCAAATTTACCTTCTTTACAATCTTTAAAATATTTTGGAATTGCACCATAAGAGAACATATTGTCTTCAAGTCCTGAAGCGTAAATTAGTTCGAGTGCATTGTTGCCAATTTGTTTCAGCTCTTCTATTAATTCTTTTTCAAGACTTCTCAGTGTTTTGGCTAATTCAACAAAATCGTTAATTGTATGTTTTTTTAATTCTTCAATTTCGTTTACGCTTTCTTCCTTGAATAATTCTGTAGAAATATTGTTTAGAGCATAAGCAATATCCCACGATTTTCCATCTTTAAGGTTGCGGATAGAAAAGTTTACTAGAGCATTTGTCAAATCCTTTTTATCTCCAATTTTAGAGATTAAAACATCTACAGCATCTGCAAGTACGTTGTTTACATTCATCTCTACATCAAAATTCACGGGAAGGCCAAGGTCAAAAGAGAAGGTCCTGATTAACTTGTGAGTGAATTTATCAATTGTAGAAATATTAAATTTAGAATAGTCGTGAAGGATTGCTGATGAAACTTTTTTAGCTCTTTCTACAAGTTCACTTCTATCTAATTTTAGTTCTTTTTCTAAATCAGATAACATACCACTAGGTTCGCTTTCAGCATCCATGTTACTAAATTCTCTAAGCTGATTGAAAATTCTTTCTTTCATTTCTCCTGCAGCTTTATTGGTAAAAGTGATAGCTAGGATTCGTTGAAATTCTTTAGAAGAATCTGTTGAAAGTACTATTTTAAGATACTCTTTAACTATAGTGTAAGTTTTTCCAGAACCTGCTGATGCGTTGTAAACCGTGAATTTTGAAGACATATTTTAATTGATGTTTTTTCTTTGACGTAAATGCTAATATAGATAATTACGATGTTAGAATTGTACTAAAAAATACATTTATAGATACAATTTAAGGCATCAAAAGTGGGTAAAAGAAAAAAGCCTGAGAATCTTTAATTAGATTTTCAGGCTTGGAAATGTGTATAATATTGAAATTATTATTTCTTCTTTTTCTTGTAGAAATAGTTAGCTCCAAATCCTATAAGAATTAAGAATAACACAAGTATTTTATGATCTTTCTTATTTCCTTGATCAGCTATACCTGTCATGATTCTATCCCATCTGAATTTTTTAAGACCACTAAGGTTTTGGTTTATACTCATCCAAATAAAAGTTGGTTTTCCTACTACGTGATCCATAGGAACGTAACCCCAAAAACGAGAGTCTAATGAGTTATGACGGTTATCTCCCATCATCCAATAATAATCTTGTTTGAATGTATAGGAAGTAACTTCTTTACCATTAATGAAAATCTTATCGCCATCGACTCTAAGATCGTTACCCTCGTAAACAGTAATCAATCTTCTGTAGAAAGGTAGTGTTTCGGCATTAAGAGGAGTTGTTGTACCTGCTTTAGGAATATAAATAGGTCCGTAGTTATCGGCATTCCAGTTTTTAGTATCAGGGAAAATTCCTCTAGCTTTTTCGCCAATTGGACTTTCAAATTGTTTTATACTTTCTACAACTGACCAATTTTTGAAAATATCAACTTTTTCTTGAGTAAGATTTATAGCATACACATTTGGGTTGCTATTGTCTGCTGGCCAAATAGGATCGGTAATATCTAATTTTTCAACTAAAGTTTCTCTTCGCAATTGTGTTCCATCCTTGAAAGTTACTAGGTAAGTAAATTGTGGTTTAGCATCTTTAGGAAGCAATTGTTCTTTACCATTAATATACAGTTTACTGTGTATTATTTGCAGAGAATCTCCTGCTATGGCAACACATCGTTTAATGTAGTTTGTTTTTTTATCTACAGGAGCATCAACCATAGGATAGTTGAATACAACAATGTCGTTATTTTTAATAGAGCTAAGAGCTGGTAGTCTGAAATATGGCAATTCAGGTCCTTTGATGTAAGCAGGAAGTCCAAGTACAGGAATGGAATCGTGTAGTAGGGGTAGAGTGAACTGCGTCATAGGCACTCTTGTACCATAGCTCATCTTACTTACAAAAAGGAAATCTCCAACCATCATAGATTTTTCCATAGATGAAGTTGGAATTGTATAAGCTTCGAAAGAGAAAGTACGGATAATTGTAGCAGCTACAACAGCAAAAACTATTGCACTAATCCAATCACCTTCATCGGTGTGAGCTTCGTGAGAATTTTTGCCAAGGTATCTATTGTCTTCTGCATAATTGATGTAGAAAATGTAAAGTCCTAAAGTGAAAACTACCAAGAAACTATCTAATGTTTTAGTCTTACCAAAACTTTTTATCAACTCTATCCATGCAACAATAATTAGTACATTGTTTACAACAGGTATAAAAAACAGAAAAATCCACCACCAAGGTCGATTAATTATTTTTAATAAAATGTGAACATTGTAAAAAGGAATAAGAGCCGATATTGGTGAAAATCCAGCTTTTTTGTATAATTTCCATGTCCCTGCAAAATGAATTGCATTTAGGACAAGAAAGGTGATAATCCAAAAAGTAATACTCATGATTTTTTAATCAAAAAATTATTGTGTTAGTATGAATTACTAACGTTCTTCTTAAGTTTTTATTACAGGCCTAATACGTCTTTCATAGTGTAAATGCCTTCTTTGCCGTTAAGCCATTCGGCAGCAACTACAGCTCCAAGAGCAAATCCTTTACGGTTGTGTGCTGTGTGTTTTATTTCTATATCGTCAATATCAGAAGTGTATTTTACGGTATGAGTTCCAGGTGTGTTGCCTATGCGTTTTGCTGTGATAGGAATTTCATTTTCCTCTGCTGAATCAAGTTTCCAACCAGTGAATTTTGAATTCTCAATAATTCCTTCGGCAAGAGTAATTGCTGTTCCACTTGGAGCATCTAGTTTTTTGGTGTGATGAATTTCTTCCATTTCTACAGAATACTGATCATGACCAGAAAGCATTTTTGCTAACTTTTTATTTAGTTCGAAAAAAATGTTTACTCCTAAGCTAAAGTTTGATGCGTAGATAAAACCACCATTATTTTCTTTGCAATATTCAACAATATTGTCGTATTGGTCTAGCCATCCTGTTGTTCCTACAACCACAGGTACATTATTTTTTATTGATTTTTTGATGTTTGAAACTGCAGATTCAGGAACACTAAAGTCAATGGCTACATCAGCTTGTTTTATTTCTTCATCTGTAAAACCATTTATATCAGCTTTCAGTACTATTTCGTGACCACGGCTAATGGCAATTTTTTCAATTTCCTGACCCATGCGGCCATATCCTAATAATGCGATTTTCATTCTGATTGTTTTGTGTGATTATTTTACATCAAATTTTAAAGATATACCATAAGAATAGTAGTTTCCTACAACATAAGAAGGCATTACAGCAGGCTCTATTCTCATAGATAAATCGTTGCTGATATTGAAATTAGATAGGTGAGCATCTACGTAGGCATCTAAAATATTAAATGCGTATAAACCTATGGTTATCAGGATAGACATATCTCTCTGATTTCTGTAAAAGTCCATCCACGATATTAATTGTTTTTCTTCTTTAAGTATGTTGTAATAGTCATCAATACCTCCACTTAATCTGATTCTGTATGCTTCAAGAAAAACATCGTAGTTCTTTTGATTCCAAATTACAAAATAAATACTAGTACCCATGGCAGCGTAAACAATAGGCATTTTCCAATATTTGCCATTGTAAGCTTGTCCTAATCCTGGGAAAACAGCAGAATACAAAGCGGCAGTAGAAGGAACTTTTTCGTCGAAATTAGAGCTCATAGAAACGCCTCCACCATCAGCAATGCCTATTTTGGCATCTTTTGTGATGTAAGAAATATCTGTTTTTACTTTTGTACTATCGCTTTGAGCAAATAAATTTACTTGAAGGATTACTAAAAACAATCCTAACAGATAGATGTATTTATTTGATAATTTCAAACTAAATCTATTGAATTAAGTTCTTTATTCTTTCCAAGTCTGCTTCAGAATGGAAATTGATTATCAATTTACCTTTTCCATTTTTAGCAATCTTAATATCTACTTTATTTCCGAAATGATCAGAAAGTGTTTTTGTTGTTTGACTTACGTATTCTGGTACAGATGGTTTTTCTGGTTTAGCTTTAGATGGCGTATTGCTATTATCTTCTTTGTAATTCTTAACCAATTCTTCAACTTGTCTAACAGAAAGTCCTTCTTTAAGAATAAGTTCGTAAAATTCTAATTGAACTTCGTTATCCTCAATATTTATCAGAGCTCTACCATGACCCATACTCAAAATCCCATCTCTAATACCTGTTTGTACAATAGGATCTAATTTTAGTAGTCTTAGGTAGTTGGTAATTGTAGAACGTTTTTTTCCTACTCTTTCGCTCATCTGATCTTGAGTAAGATTACATTCTTCAATAAGTCGTTGATAAGAAAGAGCAACTTCGATAGCATCTAAATCCTGACGTTGAATATTCTCGACCAATGCCATTTCTAGCATTTCCTGATCGTTGGCTATTCTTATATAAGCAGGAATTTGTGTAAGTCCAGCAAGTTTTGATGCTCTAAAACGACGTTCTCCAGATACTAATTGATACTTGTTAAATCCAACCTTACGCAATGTAATAGGTTGAATAATACCAAGTTCCTTGATAGAAGCAGATAATTCTTTTAAAGCATCTTCGTTGAAATAAGAACGAGGCTGAAAAGGATTAACTTCAATTGCAGAAAGCTCTATTTCGGCAATATTCCCAATTAATTGATCTGCATCTTTATCCTTAGCAGTTGTAATATCTGATTTTGGATCTTTAAGAAGCGCCGACAATCCTCTACCTAAAGCTTGTTTTTTAGTTGCTTTTGCCATCTATAATTAATTTACTACTTCAGAATTGTTTTTCTCAACAATTTCGTTTGCTAAGTTAAGATAATTTATTGCACCCTTACTAGCTGCATCGTATTTGATGATACTTTCTCCAAAACTAGGTGCTTCACTTAAACGAACATTTCGTTGTATAATTGTATCGAATACCATGTCTTCGAAATGAGTTCTAACTTCCTCAACTACCTGATTTGATAATCTCAATCTAGCATCGTACATAGTTAGCAACAATCCTTCTATGTCTAGATTTGGGTTGTGAATACTTCTTATACTCTTTATAGTATTAAGTAATTTTCCTAATCCTTCTAGTGCAAAATACTCGCATTGTATAGGAATTATTACCGAATCAGCAGCAGTAAGTGCATTCAAAGTAATAAGTCCTAATGAAGGAGCACAATCAATTATTATATAGTCATAATCGTTTTTAACTTCCTCTAGAGAATTTTTAAGCATGTATTCTCTATTACTTTTATCAACAAGCTCTATTTCTATAGCTACCAAATCCATGTGAGATGGCATAAGATCTAGATTAGGCGATTCTGTAGAGATAATAGCTTCTGAAGCAGGTACAGTAAGTTCTAGACACTGATAAGTTCCAATTTCTACTTCTTCTACATTAATCCCCAACCCTGAAGTTGCATTAGCTTGTGGATCAGCATCAATTAATAATACTTTTTTCTCCATCATACCGAGCGAAGCCGCCAAGTTAACAGAAGTAGTTGTTTTGCCAACGCCTCCTTTTTGGTTTGCTATAGCTATAATCTTTCCCATTACTTTTATTTAATTATTTGAGATACAATAAGTTGTCAAACGTTATATGTTTGCTTTATATATCTAAATATCTATTAATTTAAACTTGGTAAAAATAGAAATATTTTTCAGCATAATAAGTTCTTTGGACTTAGAATTATCAACACCAAAGATATATACTTTATGATGTATTAGATTGATTATTAAAGGATAAAGATAAAATTTTATTGATAAGTGTTGAAAAGTAAATTTAATGCTGATATTTTTTGAACTTTGAGATGTAAAACAGCGGTTTTTAGTGCTTTTTCAAGTTCAAAAAGTGCCTATTCTAAATGTATCAACAATCTACCCGCTAGTTTTTCTGTAATTAAGAATAGCCAATGTGTTTAAAACTATAGCATAAATTACAATTATTGCGAACTGATGACTAACATTAGCAAACGAACTTCCTTTCAGCATTACTAATCTAATTACATCAACGTAATATTTTATTGGGTTGAAGTCGGAAATTATTTGAGCCCAATGTGGCATACTTTCTATTGGTGTAAATAAACCACTCATTAGAATAAAAATTACCGAGAAAAACCAAGCTATAAACATTGCCTGTTGTTGAGTGTCGGTAAAAGTAGAAATAAACATTCCCATTCCTAAAATCAGTATTAGGTAAACGGTTGTAAATCCGTAAAGCAACGGAACGCTACCTTCGATGGGTGTGTGAAACCAAAATGTTGCAATAAGTAAACCTATTGTGAATTCTAGTATTCCTAATACAAGAAAAGGCAATAATTTTCCGATTACAAATTCTCTTTTTTTGATGGGCGTAACATTTAGTTGTTCTATGGTTCCGATTTCTTTTTCTCTAACTATGTTCATCGACGAGAGGAATAGAGAAATCATGGTTATAAGCAATACCAATATTCCTGGAACCATAAAAACTTTGTAGTCGAGGGTAGGGTTGTACCAATTTCTATTTATAACATCTATACCAGGAATTACGTCGATTTTTATTTTTGATGTGAGTTGTTGTTTCGAAAATTGCTGAATTATATTTTGTAGGTAATTTATTGTTATTCCTGCTTTCGAACCATTTATAGCATCTACAGTTATTGCTAAGTTAGTAGATTCACCAGTATTAATTTTCTTTTCAAAATTTTGAGGAATGGTTAGGATAACGTCTGCTTTGTTTCTTTCTACAAGTTTCAATCCTTCGTTGTAGGTAGCTACATCTTTTATATCGAAATAATTTGAAGAACCAATTTTATGGATTAATTCCATCGAAACGGGTGTCTTGTCGTTGTCCTCAATGAAGATGTTAATATTTTTCACCTCGAAATCTGCAGCATACGAAAGAATAAATAATTGTAGAATAGGCATCCCAAAAATTAAACCTACCATGGTTTTATTTCGGAATATCTGTTTGAATTCTTTCTCTACTATATGTCTTATTGTTCTGAACATTATCTTAATTTATTTACATCTATTTCCATGGATGTTTCAACTTCTAGCTTTTACTAAAAACAACCATAAACTAGCAACTAGTAACCAGTAACTAGCAACAAGAAACTAGTCTTACTCTAATCGTATCTTAAATTTCTTAATACTCATAATTATAAAGAATAATGATGTTGCCACCAATATCAATGTTTCTTTCCACAGTACAGCTATACCAACGCCTTTTAGCATTATAGATTTTATGATGATGATAAACCATTTAGCAGGAATAACATTACTGATTATTTGTAAAGGTTCGGGCATACTCTCAATAGGAAAAATAAATCCTGAAAGTAATATCGTTGGTAGCATTAATCCCATTAGCGAAATCATCATTGCTGTTTGTTGAGAATCGGCAATTGTAGAAATAAGAATTCCTAAACTCAATGCTGAGATAGTGAAAAGCAAAATTTCTAAAAACAGAAGAAGTCCACTGCCTTCCATAGGCATGCCGAAAACAAGAAAGCCCAACATAAGAATTGTGAATGCGTTAAATAATGATAACGCTAGATAAGGAATTACTTTACCGATAATGATTATTCCTGGTTTTAGTGGCGATACTAATAGTATTTCCATTGTGCCAATTTCTTTTTCTTTAGCAACGGTTATTGATGTCATCATTGCCGAAACAAGCATTAGAATTATTGTCATTACACCTGGTACAAACATGAAAACACTTTTGTTTTCTGGGTTGTACAACATTTTTGATTCAATATTTATAGGGATTTTGTTTATCAATCCTTTTTCTATAGCGAATGAATTTGTTATTCCACTTAGATATCCTGTTAGCATATTTGCCATGTTAGGATCTGATGCATCGGCAATAACTTGTACAGCTGATGATTTTGTAGTTCCTAAATCTTTGGCGAAAGTAGGGGGTATAACCAATGCAATTTTGATATTTCCTTTTTGGAAAGATTCTTCTATTTGTGAATAATTATCGAGATTTTCTTCTAAAATAAAATATCCCGATGAAGTTATTTTGTTGATGTATTGTTGCGATTCTGTATTTTTTGCTAAATCTAGAATTGCCATTTTACCATCTTTAATTTCGGTAGTAATTGCAAATCCAAAAAGTAATACTTGAGCTATGGGCATACCAAAAAGTATAATCAGAGTTCGTTTGTCTCTGAAAATATGCTTGAATTCTTTTCTTATAAATGCTAGGAATGTTTCCATTTTGTTTTTCTTATTTTTAACCACTAAGAGCTCAAAGTTTAGCACAAAGTAACACTAAGGAGTTTTATATTCTTTGTGAGCTTAGAGCAATACTTAGTGTTTCTTTGTGGTTAAATATTCATTGTTTAAATATTTTTAAATCCATCACCTAGCCAATTTCAAGAAAACCTCATCCATGTTTTTGGCGTTGTGTTTTGTTAATAATTCGTCTAAAGTTCCCATTGCTTCAATTCGTCCTTGTACCATCATCGAAATTCTATCACAATACTCAGCTTCATCCATGTAGTGAGTTGTTACAAAAACAGTAATTCCTTCGTCGGTAGCTTGATATATTAAATCCCAAAACTGACGACGAGTAATTGGATCAACACCACTTGTAGGTTCATCTAAAAACACTATTTCTGGTTGGTGAATTGTTGCCACCGAAAAAGCAATCTTTTGTTTCCAACCAAGTGGAATTTCAGATATTAATGTATTCTCAATACTACCAAGTTCCAATCTTTCTATCATCAAGTTTGTTCTTTCTTTGATAGTTTTCTTGTCTAATCCGTAAATTCCACCATAGAATTTTACATTTTCTTTGAGGGTTAAATCTTCGTAAAGAGAGAATTTCTGACTCATGTAACCAATTTTGTATTTAAGCTGATTACGTTGAGTTTTTATATTGAATCCTGCTACAATTCCTTTGCCAGATGTAGGTTCAAGAATACCCGTAAGCATTTTCATAGCCGTAGTTTTTCCTGCTCCATTTGCTCCGAGAAATCCGAAAATTTCACCTTTCTCTACATGGAAACTAATGTTGTCCACGGCTTTGAAATCGCCATAGGCTCGAGTTAGGTTTTCTACTTCTATTACTTTGGTCATAGTCAATGATTTAATG
>CAZIYK010000008.1:0-21250 GCA_964543445.1 uncultured Flavobacteriales bacterium | reverse complement strand
AGTAGGCAAATAAATATAAACAAGCAATTATGAAAATAGCAATAGGTTGCGATCACGCAGCAGTAGCATACAAAGCAGAAATAAAAAAACACCTAGAAGCAAAAGGATACGAAGTAAAAGATTTTGGTCCTTTTACAGATGAAAGTGTAGATTACCCTGATTATATCCACCCAGTAGCTGATTCTGTTGAATCTAAAGAGTCAGATTTTGGAGTAATTATGTGTGGATCTGGTAATGGAGCAGGAATAACTGCTAACAAACACCAAGGAATTAGAGCTTCACTTTGTTGGAATGTTGAACTTGCAAAATTAGCTCGTCAACACAACGATGCTAACATTCTTGATATGCCAGCTCGTTTTGTTTCTTTAGAATTAGTTTTAGAAATGGTTGATGCATTCTTCAGCACTGATTTTGAAGGTGGACGTCACCAAAGAAGAATTGACAAAATTCCTGTAAGAAAATAAGTTAAAAAGTGCGATTGAGTACTTATAAGTGCCTAAAGTTTTGAGCTAATTGCTTTCAACTTTAGGCACTTCTTTTTTTATTCAAAAATCTGTTCCAATATTTTTTCTGTAATCAAATATGTTGGTAATACGCCCTGATGACCTAAACCTCCCGAAGCCAAAGTGGCACCAGTTTCTAAAGGATTATCTGAAGCATAATAAGCATATCTAACAACTACATCCTCAGCAATACTATTTCTTATTTTAGATGCTGCCTGAATTGCTTTTTGGTAGTGAGCCCCTTCCATTTCTAGACCTATCACTCCCCACGATGAATTCTTGAAAAATCTTAAAATATCTTTATTCTGAAGAGATGTACCAAGAACAGAAATCATAGGACCTCCAAAAACTTGTAAACCTTTATCTTTAAAATCATCTACACTCAATGCATTCTTAAAAGGATAATTGTCGGCTGTGCCTTCAAAAACATGAGCATTAGGAATCATTAAATCTCCCTTGCAACCTTGTAGTATCCCAGCTTTGCCCATTATAGAAATCGACTTAATATTCATATTAAGCTTTTCGCCATCTTTATTTTTGTACGGTTTCAACAATTCATCCATTGCCTCAAAAGCTTGTTCTCCAAAAGCATAATCCATCACAATTAAAACTGGTGCATTTTGCTTGTCTTCTACTTTGAACCCTTCAGGTAATAAATCCTTATTTAACTTGGCTGAATCAAAAATTTGAACATTAATATTAGATCCCGAATTATCCTCAACATAAATCATTCCATTTTTGCATGCCAAATCTTTTACTTTGGCTCTCAAATTAGAATTTTGAGGCTTACTCATTTCTACATAAAAATCAACTCCTTTGTGTGATTTTGATGTATTTGGCAATGCTTGTTTGGCATAGAACAAATTCATTACACTGTGCATATTTGCACTTATTATATGTAATGGTCTATCAAATAATCCTTTATTTACCAAAGTAGTCTTAATATTGTCTGCCCATAATTCGCCATGTAAGTGATGACCTATTCTTTCACGAAGAATTGAACTAAAAGAAATTTCTCTCTTCTTTTCCTCCAAAATCTCATCAATAGAAAGTTTACCCAACCAATACATAATATGAATAAACCTTTCAGGATTTTTATCAGTTGCTAATTCATTGTAAATATCCTTTACCTCAGCAAAAGTACGGCCCAATAAACTACCCAAGTGAGTAATAGCTATTTCTCTCTGTTTTCCTATTAGTTTCTTTTTATTGAGTACAATTTCTTCTATCAGTTTCCATTCACGTATAGTTTTACCCTCTTTATTTACTACTGCCCTATCTCTAATTTTTGCAGCTTCGTGAAACAGAAACGTTAAATGCGTAAGAATATCGTAGATATCAGACCTTCCTCTTGTAACCTCTATATTCATCTGATTATCATCTATCCTATAGCAATTTCTACGGCGCTTAGCAGGATATATTACATCGAAATGCGATTTAGAAAATCCTTCGTCTGATGTTAAATTTATATACCTACACTCCTCTATCCCCTCCGGCAACCTTTCTATTACATAAACCAATCCATCTAATTCTACTTTATCTTTATCGGCAATACTACCATATATTTCAGGACGAAGAGATAACAAACCATTGGTTAACGTTTCTCCTGACACCCCGCTAGGCTTATAAAAACCTCTATTAAAAAGGTGACGCATTGTTACGTACAATCTTTCTATTGCTGCTGATGATTCTTGTGCCCTTGTTCTAGTTTTGATTTTTGTCATATATCCCTATCTTTTTCTCTACCAAATTTATACAAAAAAGACCGGAATTAAACCGGCCTTAAATACTTTTGATGTTTTTTTAATTTCTAGCTGATTTTAAATCAACAATGAATTTTTCTAAATCATCTAACTCTACGTGATCCATAACTACAATTTTATACCACTTATTATCGCCAGTATGAGTTTGAGGTACAAGACCATATTTCTTAACTACTTCATCAGGTATATATTCTGATTGCATTGTTACGATATTCATTTTTTCATCTCTGAAATACTCAACACCCAATTCGTCTAATTGATTTGTTAGCCATGAAGTACGGTAAAGAAGCTTATTAATTTTCTCCAACCATCCGAATGGTCCGTATGTAAATAGAATCATCCACACAGCAATAGCATTTGCTCCAGATCTACTTCCACTTAAAGTAATATCCATACCACTAACATACTGAGCTTCCTCGGTAAATACATATTTCATCAAATCTTTGCGAGCAATAAATACACCTGTTCCATAAGGTGCTTGAAGCATTTTGTGAGCATCTAGTGTAACAGAACTAATATGCGGATTACGGAAATTAACCATAGTTTCAGGGTTGCTAATTGGATAAATAAATCCTCCAAAAGCTCCATCAACATGCATCTTGAAATCAAGGTTGTATTTCTGCATCACATCAACATACACGTTTGGATTATCAACCGAACCAAACATAGTTGTAGCCATATTCGATACAACGATGAAGTATTTCTTTCCCGATTCCATTGCTTTAGTAACAACAGCATCAAGCTCTTCTACAATAATCTCTCTAGTTTTGAATTCTACTGGAACCTCCAACCAATCAAGGTTAAGTAAGTTTCCAGCCTTAGGCATAGAATAATGCGAATCTGCTGATGAGATAATTGCTATTTCTTCGTGAGTAGCTTTAAATTCTCTTTTGAAATAATTTCTGTACATCCAAATAGCCTGAATATTTGCTTCAGTACCTCCACTAGCTACATATCCATCAAAGGCTTCGTCTTCTCCTTTAAGAACATCGTATGCCAATAAATCAATCAATTCTCTTTCCAAAGCTTGAGTTCCAGCAAAAAATGCTTCGCTTTCACCTAAAGTATGACACCCAATGTGATTTGGATTCTGTACAAAAGCTCTAAGTATTGGAGCATCTTTCAAAAATGATGCACTATCGTAAAAAACCTCGCCATCTAACTTTGACGCAGGAATACCTAATGTAGTATCATTTTTAAAATTAACATTCTCTCTTAATGCTCTTGATATTTTCTTATTTATTTCAGGATGTGATAATTTCTTCCAAAATTTCATTTGATATAGTTTTATTGATTAGTTTTTCTAATTTGAAGTTAAGTTTAATTTTTTCACTAAAATATCTGACTATTCTAAACTTAGTTTCCTCAACTAAATTCTGATATAAAATTCAAATACTAAAAGGTGATATTATTTTGATATGCCAGGAAATAAACTCCTGACCAAAAAAATTATTGGTGAGTTAAACTTGAGATAGAAATACAATTTGAGTTGTACATTTTTATTTTTTTCTTCAAAATTTGATTGCAAAGATGCATTATTATTTCATTAATGCAAGTAGCAAATAAAAAAACTCCACAAGAAGATGTATTCTTCCTGTGGAGCAATTAATTCTATTAAAAAATTTTGGTTATTTCTTCTCTTCTATTTTTCCTTTATCCTCTTCGTCATCCTTTGTAGCCTTCTTAAATTCCTTGATTCCTCCACCAAGGCCTTTCATTAATTCAGGAATTTTTTTACCTCCAAACATCAACAGAACTACTGCAGCAATTAGTATCCATTCGTAACCTCCCATAAATCCAGCTAACTGTAATTGACCTACTGAGTTAAATGTATTCAACATAATATATATTTTCTAAATGTTATAAATCTTATTCAATTGAATAGCAAAGTTAAAAATGTTTCTTAACTAAATAGTACAGAAAACATGTTTTATATCACAACTGTGCTTTCTACAAATTATCCTCGATAAACTTTGTCATCTTGTTATACAAATGCAATCTTGTATTTCCTCCGTAAATACCGTGATTCTTATCAGGATATATAAACAAATCAAATTGCTTGTTTGCTTGAACCAAAGCTTCTACCATACGCATTGTATTCTGATAATGCACATTATCATCGGCAGAACCATGTATCAATAAGTAATGACCTTTTAGCAACGACACATAATTTATAGGTGAATTGCCATCATATCCACTTTCGTTTTCTTGTGGAGTTTGCATGTAACGCTCAGTATATACACTATCGTAAAAACGCCAATTTGTAACTGGAGCTACTGCAATACCCATTTTGAATACATCGGCACCTTTTGTCATTGCAAGCGATGTCATATATCCACCAAAACTCCAACCAAACATTCCTATTCTGTTTTTATCTACATAAGGTAAACTACCTAAATATTTAGCAGATGCAATCTGATCTTCGATTTCGTATTTTCCGAGTTCCTTGTAAGTTACTTTCTTGAAATCGGCTCCCTTACCACCTGTTCCTCTATTATCAACAGATACTACAATATATCCCTTCTCTGTAAGCATTTGAAACCACATATAATTAGATCCTGCCCAACTATTTTGTACTGTTTGCGATCCTGGTCCTCCATAAACATACATAAAAACAGGATACTGCTTTGTAGAATCAAAATCTACTGGCTTCATCATCCATGCATTAAGCTCTACACCTTCTTCTGTTTTTATAGTTAAAAACTTTTTATCCGTTAATTTATAATTAGAAAGGGTGTTTTTAAGTGCTGAATTATCTTCTATTACATTAATTATTTTTCCATTGCTAGCTTTTCTCAATGTATATGTGTTAGGTGAATTGCCATCGGAGAACGTATTTATGTAATACTTAAAATTCTTAGAAAAAATAGCTGAATTTGTCCCTTCATCTTTACTCAATTCTCTTTTACTCTTACCGTTCAGCTTTATTGAATAAATTCCTCTATTTATAGAGCCTAATTCTGTTGATTGATAATACAATCTTTTACCTTTTGCATCATAACCATAAAAATCTGTTACTTCCCAATTTCCTTTAGTTACTTGTTTTATTAGTTTCCCTACCGAATTATATAAATAGATATGGTTAAATCCATCTTTCTCGCTTGTCCAAATAAAACTATTATCAGCTAAAAAAGTAAGATTATCAGTAACATCGATATATGTATTAGACTGCTCGTGAATTAATGTTTTTTCTTTTAGAGATGATGCATCAACTAAGTTTAATTTCAAATCGTTTTGATGTCTGTTTAAAAGAATATACGACAAGCTATGTTTTTGTTTATTCCATTTGATTCTAGGAATATAAACATCTCCTTTTTCTGTAGGTACTGTTTTTGTTGAATTGTTATCTACATCGTAAATATGTAAACTAACTACCGAATTTTTCTCTCCTGCTTTTGGATACTTAAATTGTAATTGTTGAGGATACAAAGTTGTACCGAAAATATCCATAGAAATCTCTGGTACATCCTTTTCGTCAAATTTTATATACGCAATGTATTTGCTATCTGGCGACCATTCGAAAGCTCTTACAAAAGCAAATTCTTCTTCGTAAACCCAATCTGTAATACCGTTAATTATTTCTTTCCTTTTTCCATCTTTTGTAATCTGTTTTTCGGTATTACTAGCAAGGTCAACAACATAAATATTGTTATCTCTTACATAAGCTATTTTTTTGCCATCAGGAGAAAATGTTGGCTCCTGCTCTACCCCACTTGACAATTCTCTTAAAGATTTTGAAGCTATATCATACAGATAATACTTTGCTGTAAATGAATGACGAAAAATTTGAGTTGCTTCTGTTGCCAATAACACCTGCTTTTCATTTGGTGAGAAAATATATGATGTAAAAAATGGAGCATCTAATAAATCTGCACCATTCACAATTGTTGAAACTTTTTTGAACGATGAATAAGAATATTTATCAATAGATGTACCTGTATTGCTATATTCCAAAACGGTATAATAATCACCGTTGTTCATTGATTGAATATCGTTGATATACTCTTGACTAAATTGTCCTCCCCAAATTTCATCCAAAGTAACATTCTTTGTTTGCGTTTGCTGAGCATCAACAAAAGATGTTAACATTACAAATACTAATACTAGATATTTTATTCTCATTATTATTTATTTAAATCTTAGCCTTAATTAAAAAGCTTGTTACATTCTATTCAATTACTTTTTATGTGAAAACAGGGAAATTGAAAGGTGAATTTATTTTATTCCAAAACTATTCTTGTTTACTACCATTACAGGTATCCCTTGCTTATTGGCGATAACATTTTGCTCGAACCCTCCGAATAAGTTAAATACATTCTCCTGAATATTGGAAATTGCTATTAAATCTGCACCAACGCTTTCGGCATACTTTAAAACAACGATGTCAAAATTATTAGAAGATTCTCTTTCTTCTATTATGTATTTCAACTTACTAGACTCTAGGTATTTTGTTATCTTTTCTATGTACTTACTATCGCCATTTTTATTTGCTCCATAACCTATTACATGTATTTCTGAATCGAATGCTTTTGCAATATCTGTAGCTAAAGTCAACAATTCAATAGGCTCCTTATTCAAGTTAAAAGGCATAACTATTTTATTGATTCCGCTATGCGAAGGTTCTTCTGTTATAGAAATAAAAGGAACTTTAGACGTAGAAATAACTTTTAATGCTCTTGAGCCAAAAATGTGCTGAAGTCCAGATACTCCATGAGTACCCATTATCACAAATTTTGCACCTATCTCTGATGCTACTCTGCTTATATCTTCAAAGATGTTACCTTTTCTAATTATTTCAGAAATAGTGATGCCATAATTCTTCTCTGTTTCATCAATTATAGCCTGTAGTTTGCGATGAGCAGGATCTATTTCGCTGTCTTTAGAAACGATGTGTAGCAACACTATTCGTCCATTAATTTTATCTTTGAGCAACAAAGCATGTTGCAAGGCATTATCTGCTTGCTTAGTAAAATCGGTAGTAACTAAAATTATATTTTGAGCCATTAATAGTAAGGTATATAGTAAGGTTTTATTCAGACAAAAATAGCATAAAATTCTAAACGTGAAAATTTAATACAAATTGTGCCAAATTCTATTTAAATGCAGGAATTCCTGTGATATCTAAACCTGTAATTAGTAAATGAATATCATGAGTTCCTTCGTAAGTAATTACCGATTCCAAATTCATCATATGACGCATAATAGAATACTCTCCTGTAATCCCCATTGCACCTAGAATTTGTCTAGATTCTCTAGCAATTTCTAACGCCATATTTACATTGTTTCGTTTTGCCATTGATATTTGAGCAGGTGTGGCTTTGCCTTCGTCTTTCAAAACTCCTAAACGCCATGTTAGTAATTGAGCTTTTGTTATTTCGGTAATCATTTCTGCTAACTTCTTTTGTTGTAATTGAAAACTAGCAATAGGCTTATTAAATTGTATTCTTTCTTTTGAATATCTAAGGGCTGTATCATAACAATCCATGGCAGCACCAATTGCTCCCCATGCTATTCCATATCTTGCAGAATCTAAACATTGCAATGGCGACCTCAACCCATCAGCTTCGGGCAATATGTTTTCCTTTGGGATTTTTACATCCGAAAAAATTAATTCTCCTGTAGCTGATGCTCTCAAAGACCATTTATTGTGAGTTTCTGGAGTAGAAAATCCTTCCATTCCTCTCTCTACAATCAACCCTTTTATTCTTCCATTTTCATTCTTAGCCCAAACAATTGCTATATCAGCAAATGGAGCGTTAGAAATCCACATTTTAGCACCATTGAGTAAGTAGTAGTCTCCTTTGTCTTCGAAATGAGTTGTCATTCCTCCAGGATCAGAACCTTGATTAGGTTCAGTCAATCCAAAACATCCCATCAACTCCCCCGTTGCTAATTTTGGCAAATATTTTTGTTTCTGACTTTCTGTTCCAAATGCCCAAATTGGATACATTACCAACGATGACTGTACAGAAGCTGTTGATCTAATACCTGAATCGCCCCTTTCTATCTCTTGCATAAGAAGTCCATACGAAATATAGTCTAGCCCAGATCCACCATATTCCTCAGGAATATAAGGTCCGAAACCTCCAATTTCTCCCAATCCTTTAATCAGATGTTTAGGAAATTCTGAACGTTGTGCATAACCATCAATTACAGGAGTAACTTCCTTTTTTACCCAATCTCTAGCCGAATCGCGAATTAATTTATGCTCATCGGTAAGCAAATCGTCAAGTAAATAATAGTCAGGAGCTTGATATAAATCTACAGCCATTGTAAAATTATTTTGGTTAGAAAAACATAATCTAAATATAAGTATTATTAAAACGAAAAAACTGCACATAGCATAAATACTTTGTGCAGCTTTTTTGTTTTATGCTTAGCTCCTTCGTAGGTGTGCAGTTCCTACGAAGAACCTGTGTGGAATGCTAAACAAGTATAGAACTGTAGAAAAACAGTATCCTAAATTTTTATTTAAATCTGTAACGTCTGAAAGCCTCTATAGCTTCATACTCTGGAAGTCCAAGATTGTCGTAAACTTTTGCAGTTTCACGATTTCTTTCTTCAGAACGTTGCCAAAATTCTCTATCATCTTCTCCTTGGAATAAAACTCCATCTTTCTGAGACTGGTGGAAGAAAATAGCTTTACGTTTCTTATCCAACTCATCAGGAGAAATAGGAACAGCCATTTCAATTTCGTGTACATCCCACTCATGCCATGCTCCACGGTACAACCACACATAACAATCGTCCATGTAGTCATTATCCTTTAATCTATCAATAGATGCATAAACAGCATCTAAACAAATTTTGTGAGTTCCGTGTGGATCTGCTAAATCTCCTGCTGCGAAAATCTGATGAGGTTTTACCTCGTCAATTAAATCAGTAACAATTTGAATATCAACTTCGCTAATTGGCGCTTTAGCAGCTTTTCCTGTTTCGTAGAAAGGCATATCTAAGAAATGTACATTCTCATCAGGAATACCTGTGTATCTAGTTGCAGATAGAGCTTCTCCTCTACGAATAAGAGCTTTAATCTTTCTTATTTCAACTGGATCAATTGTATTTGCAGGCTTATTCTTAATAAGCTCAATAATCTCAGTATATTTTTCAACTAATTCAGAATTACCAAACTCTACATTACTATGAAGAGCAAATTCAGCAAAACGCAATGCATCGTGATCAGCTACAGCAATACTTCCCGAAGTTTGGTAAGCTACATGTACATCATGACCTTGAGCAGCAAGACGCTGAAGTGTTCCTCCCATAGAGATAACATCATCATCAGGGTGTGGAGAAAATACAATTACTCTTTTTCTAGCTGGTTCAGCTCTCTCAGGACGACGAGAATCATCAACTCCTGGTTTACCACCTGGCCAACCTGTAATTGTATCACTCAATTCGTTGAACATACGAATATTCAAAGAATATGCTGTACCTTCTTCTGTTTGAGCCAAAAGAGAAGACATTCCGTGATCGTTGTAATCTCTTGTACCTAATTTAAGAATTGGTTTGTTTACATACTTAGATAACCAAACAACTGCTTTCTTTGTTAATTCTTCATTCCATGTAATAGGAGAAACCAACCATGGAGTTTTTATTCTTGTAATTTCTGATGCAGCAGCTTCATCAGCAACAACAGTTACGTTATCGTGATCTTGAAGGAAAGATGCAGGAAGATCTGAAGTTATTTCTCCTTCAATCATCTTCTTTGTAACCTCTGCTTTATTATCACCCCAAGTAAGAAGTATAATTCTTCTTGCTTTCATAATTGTTCCAACTCCCATTGTTACGGCAGTACGTGGAACGTTATCTAATCCTCCAAATGCTGGAGCAGCATCAACTCTTGTTATGTGGTCAAGTGTAATTTTTCTAGTAGCAGATTTTCTTTGAGAACCTGGCTCGTTAAAACCAATGTGTCCTGTACGTCCAATACCTAGTAATTGAAAATCAAGACCTCCGTAAGATTTAATCTTCAATTCGTAATCAATACAAAATTGATTTAACTCAGAATCTGGCATTATTCCACTTGGAACATTCACATTTTCTGGTTTTATATCTACATGATTAAATAAGTGCTCATGCATGAAATACCAGTAACTCTCTGGATTGTCTTTTTCTAAACCTGTATATTCATCAAGGTTGAAAGAAACTACATTCTGAAAACTAAGGCCTTCTTCTTTATGTAATCTTACCAACTCATCGTAAACCTTAATTGGCGATGATCCAGTAGCTAAACCTAGAACAGCATTCTCTCCTTTGCTAGCTTTATATTTTATTAAATCAGCTATTTCATGAGCTACAGCTACAGATCCTGAAACAGAATCAGGAGCTACAACTAATTGCATTTTCTCTAACCTTCTTTCGTCAAAAAGACCAACTGGTTTGTAACTTACATCTACTGGCGTTATTTCCATATTATATTTGTGATTAGTGTTGTTTTTCATTTTTATTACTTCAACAAATTTGATTATATATTAAATCAATAAAAAACTATTTCGACAATTGACATCAGAATAGGGATAGAAAGCATGAATTTTCAAGTAAAATAATTTTAGGTATGCTTATATCATTTCAACAACCAATACATAAAAACTGATTAAACATTATGGTAATTATCTGATTTTCATAAATCCATATAATTAAAATTTATATAACAATGTATTTTTTATTAAATTCGTTGTGAACTAAAAACACAAAATCATGAAAAAAATCAGACTAAAACTGCTCTTTTTCTTGTTTCTTTCGGGCATAACATCTCTAGTCTATTCTCAGGAAAATAATTCTATTTCCAACAAAGAGTTTAGAAAAGCAAATCAGTCAAAAAATATAGGTGTCTCCCTAGGAATGAGTTTCTCTAATTATAGAGATTTTGCTACATCTCCGTTGATATACACAGGTGTTCCTATGTATATTGGAGCTTCTTACCTACAAGGAAATGAATTTAGAGAAACAATGCTTCGTTTATCTTATTCAAAAGGAAAATTTGATGCTACTGTAAACAACGAAACATCACAAAGCGATGCTTACTTCTTTGATTTGTATTTCGGAAAATTATATAGAATTGATAGGATAAGTAATGAAAAGTGGAACTTTAAAGCTGGTGGAAGCTTTAGAATGTCAGTAGATTTCAGAGCAAATCCTAATTTAGGAAACAACACGGTTGGGATGGAAATGCTATCAAACTTAGCAGGTTCAGCCAAAATTACAAGAGACTTAAGTAGAACAGTTTCTAAAGACAAAAAGTTTCTTTGGATGAAATACCGAGTGGAGCCTCGAAAACGTAAATTATCATATCTACTAAACATAGGTTTACTTAACTCTACGTATAGAAACGGGTATGCTTACACAGGTCAGGATCAGATATTAAATCAAGACGATCCATTTTCTAATTATACTTGGAATTTCTTTAGTGGCTTACAAATTAGTAGCGAGTTAGATTATACTATCTACCTAAAAAACAAAAATGCGTTACAGTTCTCATACATTTGGAATGCAGGTAAAACAGGTGGCGATTTAGATAAATTTGAAATAGCACACCACACTATTGGAGTTACTCTTCTATTTAACACTAACAACAAATAAAGAGACGTATTATGAAAAAGAATATATTATACTTAATAGTAGCCTCTCTATTTTTTACATCATGCGAAAAAATGATGTTTGACGAAGACAAAGAGAGTGTAAATCCTAAAGAGAACTTTGAATATTTATGGAATCAATGCGATACAAAATACACATACTTTGATGTGAAAGGTGTTGATTGGAACAAAATTAAAGCTAAATACGAAAGTTACCTATACGATGGAATGAGCAATGATTCTTTGTTCAGTGTATTAGGTGGAATGCTGAATGAACTAAAAGACGATCACACAAATCTTGCTTCATCTTTTAATGTTTCAGAATTTGGCACAATGTATTACGGTCAGGATAATTTTGACTGGCGAATAATTGAAGACAATTATCTACCTAGAAATCCACATTATACTGGACCTTTCACTCACGATTTTTTATTAGATCAAGATAAGAGAATTGGTTACATACGCTTTTCTGCTTTTACAGGAACAGTAGATGACAACAACCTAGACTACGTTCTTAATAGATATAAGGATACAGATGGATTGATTTTCGACATTAGAGAAAATGGCGGAGGTGCTGTTACTGACATGTTTTTAATTCTATCTCGTTTTGTAGATAAAGAAACAACTGTTTACTATTCTAGACAGAAAAAAGGAAAAGAACATAACGATTTCACTGAGCCAGAGCCAGCAATAGTAAAACCTTACGATGGTGTTAGATATTCTAAGGAGGTAATTGTACTTACTGATAGAGGAACTTTTAGTGCAGGATCTTTTTTCTCTCTTTCTACAAAAGCCATCCCAAATATGAAATTAATGGGCGATACAACCGGTGGTGGATTAGGACTTCCTAATGGCGGACAATTGCCAAATGGATGGCTGTATCGTTTCTCTACTACACAAGCTTTAAATCTCGATAAAAAACCAGACTGGGAAATGGGTGTTCCTCCTGATATTAACGCAGAATTTAATTGGGATGATAGAACAAAAGATGAAATTATTGATCGTGCCGTTCAAGAAATTTTGAATAAAAAAGATTAGGTACCTCTAATTTTTACTAAACATTTAGACCGTTGCAAAAACCTGGCAGGTTAGCTTTTGCAACGGTCTTTAATATGCTAATAATAATATTTTAGCCTTGTGCCTTCAACTTTTTCAACAAAGATGAATCTATTTTTAGTTTAGATAAATCTTCTGTTTTAGCAATATCGAAAGGAACTATAAACTTGCATCCATTCTTGTAATTTGCACATCCAAATGCTGTTTTACCTTTTATAAATTCAGTACTACCACAATCGGGACAAATATTCTTATGATCTACTTTTTCTTCAAATTCAATATTGAATGTATCTGTTAGTATTAAATAACCATTCTTTTTTACATCATTGAATTTAAAACCTTTTATCAATGCTGATTTCTTTTTAGTAACTAAAACCTTAATCTGATTGTCTGATAATTTCTTCTCTAAAAACACAAATGGCACTGTAAAATCGCATCCCGATTTATACTCGCTACAACCATAAGCTTGCTTTCCTTTAAGCAAAGTTCCTTTGCCACATTTAGGACAAGTAAGTATTTCTTCTTTTTTTACTTTTGGTATTGGTTTTGTATTATCGAATTCAGCCATTCGCGGAGTTGTATCAGCCTTAACTTCGTAAGTAAGCTGAGAAACCATATCAATCATTTCTTTCTTAAACTCATCTACCGAAAATTCTCCTTTTTCTATCAACTTCAACTTTCTCTCCCATTGTCCTGTAAGTTCAACCGACTTTAAAAGTTCATTTTTAATTATACCAATAAGTCGAATTCCTGTAGGAGTAGCTTCGAGTCGTTTCTTGTTTTTAAGTATATATTGTCGTCGGAATAATGTTTCAATAATGGCAGCACGAGTAGATGGTCGTCCTATTCCATTCTCTTTCATCAAATCTCTCAACTCCTCGTCATCAACTTGCTTACCTGCTGTTTCCATTGCTCGTAGCAAAGTTGCTTCGGAATAATATTTTGGTGGTGATGTGTGTTTTTCTTGTATTGTTGGTTTGTGCTCTCCCTTCTCCCCTTCTACAAAAATTGGCATTGTCTGTTTGTCGTCATCACTTTTTTCCGACTTATCTCCATTGTAAAGAATCTTCCAATTTTCTTCCAAAATTTGTTTTCCGGTAGCCTTAAACTTTATACTCTGTACTTCTCCTTTTACTTCTGTATTAGAAACCACAGCATCAGGATAAAAAGCAGCAATAAATCTACGAGAAATCATATCGTAAACTTTCCACTCGTCGCCACCAAGATTATTTGCAACCACACCTGTAGGAATAATTGCGTGGTGATCTGTAATTTTTTTATTGTCGAATATCCTCTTTGGTTTTATTATTTTCTTCTGCAACAACGGAGCAGTGAAATTCTGATAATTCACCAATCCATTCATTATGTTTCCAATTTTCGGATACATATCTTCTGGCAAAAACTGAGTATCAACCCTTGGATAAGTAACTACCTTTTTCTCGTACAACGATTGCACCGTTTTTAAAGTTAGATCGGCCGACAAACCAAATTTCTTGTTACACTCAACTTGAAGTGAGGTAAGATCGAACAATTTTGGTGGAGCTTCCTTTCCTTTCTTTATTTTGAAAGAAGTAATCTCGAACTCACTAGAAATAATCTTTGCTGCAAGTTCATCTGCTTTCTCCTTAATTTTTATTTTACCTTTTTCTGAACTAAACAGTACTCCACGATACATAGTTTTAAGTTCCCAATAAGTTTCGGAAACAAAATTATCTATTTCGTGCTGACGGTTTACAATTAGTGCCAAAGTGGGTGTTTGAACTCTACCTATAGAAAGTACATGCTTAGGTGGTGCAAATTTTAAAGTAAATAATCTTGTGGCATTTATACCCAACAACCAATCGCCAACTGCTCGCGAAGTTGCTGCTGCATACAAATTGTCGTATTGCTTTTCTGGCTTTAGATTTGAGAATCCTTCTTTTATTGCCTCTTCTGTTAGTGAAGAAATCCACAAACGTTTTACAGGTTTAGTATTTTTTGCCTTAAGCAAAACCCATCGTTGTATCAACTCTCCCTCAATTCCGGCATCACCACAGTTTATCACCTCATCGCACTCATCGGCATTAACCAATTTTTTTATTACATGAAATTGTTGCCTCACACCATTATCATCAATTACCGAAATTCCAAAATGAGTAGGTACAATAGGTAAAGTATCTAATCGCCATTGCTTGAGATAACTCTCGTATTCGTGAGGTTGTTTAAGAGTACAAAAGTGACCGAAAGTCCATGTTACCTGATATCCATTTCCCTCTAGATACCCTTGTCGCTGAGTATTTGCTCCAATTATCTTTGCTATATCTCTAGCCACACTAGGTTTTTCGGCAATACATACTTTCATACTTATATGATGTAATTTTTATTTCTTATCAGGACTGCAATTAGCCATCCACCATTATTAATTTTCAACCTAATAATCACTGAAAACGTCAGTATTTATTCTCTATCTAGCTGATTAAAAAGAAGAAAAACCGCCCCTGAATTTTTAAAATCAAATGGAACAGTTTTCACCAAAAGTACTAACAAAAAAAGTTCAATCCTAAATCAAAAAGGCATTTTATAGAATGGTGAATTTCAACAAACAAATGGTATTGGTAATACTACTATCTAAGTCTGTTATTATAAATCAGATAGCTTATATTTTGAAAAATAGACAATAAAAAAAGAGTAAAAACTCAGTTTCTAAAACTAAGCTCTTACTCTTTTCAGAAAAAACTAAATTATTTTTCTAGTGTCTGCATTGGTGATTAGAACCTTCAGCATGATGTTGTTCGTGAGTGAAACAAACTACACCCGAATCAATAATTTTGTCATTCAAATACTCGTTAACAACATTAGTGATTTCGCCCTTGCATCCTCTCACAACTTTAATTCCTTTAGAACTAATAGAATCAACAGCACCTTTACCCATGTTACCTGCAAGCATAGTGCTTACACCCATTTCTACAAAAGTTTCTGCAATATTTGATTTACATCCGCAAGTATCAGATGCGTCAAAATCAGAGATGCTCTCTATTTTATTGTCCTCAGAAATACTTACTATTGCATAGTTGTTACATTTTCCAAAATGTCCTTCAACCTTATTTCCATTTGCAGGTATCGCAATTTTCATGACTCTTTTTTTTAGAATTAAATAAGGGTGCAAAGTAAGAGCGAATGTTTTACATAAAGTATGATTATGCACATATCTACGTAATGATTTTTCTCAGTTACCCAAACAGTCTGCGAAACATATCATCCATTTTTGATACCAATACTACTTTTATCTTAAACTTATCAATATCAACCTTGTTGTATTTAGAAACAAAAATAACCTGAAACCCTAATTTCTCAGCTTCGGTGATGCGTTGCTCTACCCTATTAATAGGTCTTATTTCTCCTGCCAATCCCACTTCGGCAGCAAAACAAACTTTACGAGAAATAGAAATATCTTCGTTTGACGAGAGTATAGATGCTACAACTGCTAAATCAATTGCAGGGTCATCTACTTTTATACCTCCTGTGATATTTAGGAAAACATCTTTAGCAGCAAGTCGGAAACCAGCACGTTTCTCTAAAACAGCTAACAACATGTTAAGCCTTTTTATATCGTAACCCGTTGTTGATCGTTGCGGTGTTCCGTAAACTGCCGAACTTACTAGAGCCTGAATTTCTATCATCATTGGTCTAGCTCCTTCCATTGTTGCAGCTATGGCATTTCCCGAAAGTTCATCATCTCTTTGCGAAATAAGTATTTCCGAAGGATTCTTAACTTCACGCAAACCACTACCGTGCATTTCGTAAATACCCAATTCTTGAGTGGAACCAAACCTGTTTTTATGAGCTCTAAGTATGCGGAACAGATGATTTCTATCTCCTTCGAATTGAAGAACCACATCTACCATGTGTTCCAAAATTTTTGGTCCTGCAAGATTTCCATCCTTAGTAATATGACCAATAAGTATTACCGGCGTAGATGATTCTTTGGCATATCGAAGAAGCTCGGCAGTACACTCTCTAATCTGAGAAACACTACCTGGCGACGATTCTATCATCTCGGTTTGAAGTGTTTGAATAGAATCAATTATCAGCAATTGAGGTGATAAAGCTTTAATCTGATTGAAAATAGACTGTGTTTTTGTCTCGGCAAGTATGAAAAGATTTTCATTATCGATTCCTATTCTTTCTGAACGCATTTTTATTTGGTTCAAACTTTCTTCTCCCGAAACATAAAGTGTTTTCAAGTGAGATACGCTTAAAGCCAATTGAAGCATCAATGTCGATTTTCCTATTCCCGGCTCCCCTCCTAGCAAGATTAATGACCCTGGAACTATTCCTCCTCCAAGAACTCTATCTAACTCTTCGTTGCGAGTTTTAAATCTTTTTTCTTGATTTGTTACAATTTCTGAAACTCTAAATGGCTTTGATTTTTTTCCTGTTGATGATTGCGACGAATCCCAAGCTTTTACAACTTCCTTTTGTACAACTTCCTCTACTATTGTATTCCACTGATTGCACTGAGGACATTTTCCCATCCATTTAGAATGTTGTGCTCCGCAATTCTGACAGAAAAATGTAGTTTTTGTTTTTGCCATCTTGTTTCTTGTTTTCTTTTACTTACAAATCTATTCCAATTATCTACTCTTGGAAAGTTTCTAAATGAATTAATAAAAAATAGGTTGATTCAATCCTGTTTGGAATAGGAATTTGGTTTTTCTCAGTTTATCGCCTTTTTTAAATAAGTAAGGATGCCCATCTTCTTTCAGCATAGGATAATGTGGATTTTCTGCTGTGTTCCATTTCTTTGGGAAAATAGGCATATCGTGTATCAATTTATTTTGTAAAAAATGCCTAACTCTTTCGCTATCAAAACCTATTTCTACATTTGCAGTTTGATTGTAATTCATACTATATCTTGCACCAAATGCAAGAGTTCCATGAGATATTCTACCATATTTCGACTCAGACAAATCTAAATATCCAAACGGAGCAGGATAATCAGAATTCTTAATTAACTTGGTTTTATTTCTTGCACCTGTCCACATAAGAGATGTAACATAAAATGCAAAATCATCTTTGTGATATTGTAAAGTTACACTACCCGTACGGTATTTATCTTCGCCAGCCATTACAAAAATATCGTTCTCCGTAGAAAAAATTACATTCTCAATATTCAACGTTATTAATCCCGAAGGTTGTGTAGTTCCTTTTGTATCCCAATAATATTTGAAACTATACCCTACCGCATAAGGACTCATTGACTGAATGCTAATAGTAGAAAAATCAGGATTGAAATATTGTTCATCTTGCGATCCCCAATAAAGATGTGCACCAATATTAGGAACAACTTCCCACGATTTTACTTTCGGACCAAGAGTTCTGAAATTGTAATACGCCTGCACACCCGTATTGCCCTGAGCAAAGCTATTGAAATAATAACCTTGCATCATCAAACCTATTCTTTGAAAATGAGTTCCAATATTAATTGATATTCCTCCTTTTATCCCCCACCCTTCTCTATCTATAACTTGAGATTCTGAGATTATTGGGTAAGCGAAAAAACATATTAAAACAAGTAGTGATTTTGTGATTTTTATTTTCATACAGATTCATATAGAATTGATAATTCAATATTATTAAAATAAAGTTAAGTAACTTTAGAATTAAGTATAAATTTCTCAACAAACTAACTATGAAAAATAACTACGAATTAGGTATGGAAGGCGAACGTGAAGCCGTTAAATACTTAAAAAAGGAAGGTTATAAAATATTAGAAACCAATTGGCATTTTCACAGATACGAAATAGATATTATAGCACAGAAAGATGATGTGCTTGCAATAGTTGAAGTAAAAACAAGAGCAACCGATTATTTTGGCGATCCTGAAGACGCTGTTGATTACAAAAAAAGAAGGAAAATTGTAGAAAGTGCCGATGCTTACATCGAAGAAAAAGATTTAGACCTAGAAGTTAGATTTGATATTGTAGCAATTCTAAAAACTAAAGATGGATTGAAATTGCGATATATTGAAGATGCTTTTCTTCCTTTCGAGATGTAGTAAAATAAAAAAGGTATCTATCGAGCGATAAATACCTTTTTCAAACTAACCCAAAATCTTACTATGAAAAACTCACTACTACGTGAGCGATAAAAGGTCTACTAACCCCTTTTATCTGATGCAAATGTGCGACCTTTTATCATCACAGAAAGAATTAATTTGACAAATACACACCCATCGTGATTAACTAATATTTTTCGATGACGAACTCGAAAATAGAGTTTAATAATTATTGTAATTAATCATTTGTTCCCCCTCTATTGTTATGCATCATTCTAAACCTTAAACAAATACAATTTACGATGATCAAAAAAACAAGTTAGTCTCTTTTTAAAACAAAAGATTATAGGTACTTTCGCCGCTTGATTATAACATTGCTTTAGCAAAATTAATTAGAGTTATGAGTGAGCCAATAAAACACGAGTGTGGTATTGCATTAGTTAGATTATTAAAACCTATTTCATACTACAAAGAGAAATATGGTAGTGCATTTTATGGATTGAATAAAATGTATTTGATGATGGAAAAACAACACAATCGTGGTCAGGATGGAGCAGGAATTGCAAATATTAAATTAGATGTTCCAGCGGGTAAACGATATATAAGTCGTGTACGTTCTAACGATCAACAACCTATACAAGATGTTTTTGCTAAAATCAACAACAGGTTGAACTCCGAAATGGAACGTAATCCTGACAAGATTAACGATGTTGATTGGTTGAAAAATGAATTACCTTTTTCTGGCGAATTATTCTTAGGACACGTTCGTTATGGTACTTTTGGTAATAACAGCATAGAAAGTGTACATCCATTTTTGCGTCAAAACAACTGGATGAGCCGTAATTTGATTGTTGCAGGAAACTTTAATATGACCAATACAAAAGAACTTTTTGAAAGTTTAGTTGAACTTGGTCAACATCCAAAAGAAGAAGCTGACACTGTAACAATAATGGAAAAAATTGGTCACTTTTTGGATGAAGAAGTAGAAAGACTATACTACGAACACAAAGCTCACGGCGTTTCTAAAAAAGAAGCAACTCCATTAATTGCTAGAGACTTGGATTTAGCAAATATTTTAAGACAAGCTTCTCCACGTTGGGATGGTGGATACGCAATGGCCGGATTAGTAGGTCATGGCGATGCTTTTGTACTTCGCGATCCTTGGGGAATTCGTCCTGCATTTTACTATGCTGATGACGAGGTTGTAGTTGTTGCATCAGAACGTCCGGTTATTCAAACTACATTTAATGTAGATTTTGATGATGTTAAAGAACTTGAAAGAGGGAAAGCACTTATCATAAAAAAAGATGGAAGAATTTCTACTCCTCAAATTTTAGAGAAAAGAAAAAATAAGGCTTGTTCTTTTGAAAGAATTTATTTCTCTAGAGGTAGTGATAAAGAAATATACCTAGAGCGTAAGAAATTAGGAAAACTAATTGTGCCTGCAATAGTTGAAGCTGTTGAAGGTGATCTTAAAAATACTGTTTTCTCATTTATTCCTAATACAGCAGAAACTGCTTACTATGGAATGATTGAAGGTATTGCAGAACACATGAAAGAGGAGCAACGTAGACAAATTCTTAAATATGGTGCTAACATTACTCCCGAAAAATTAGAGGAAATAATGGCTATGACTCCTAGAGTTGAAAAAATAGCTGTTAAAGATGCTAAGCTACGTACTTTCATTACCGAAGATGATTCTCGCGATGATTTAGTAGCTCACGTTTACGACATTACTTATGGTTCAGTTAAAGAAGATGACAATCTTGTAATTATTGATGATAGTATAGTACGTGGTACAACTTTGAAACAGAGTATTATTAGAATTTTAGATAGATTAAAACCTAAAAGAATTGTAATTGTTTCTTCGGCACCACAAATTCGTTACCCTGATTGTTACGGAATTGACATGGCTAAATTAGAAGAGTTTATTGCTTTCCGTGCAGCGCTAGAGTTATTGAAAGATACCAACCAAGAATATATCTTAGATGATATCTACAAAAAAGCTAAAGCTCAGGTTGGAAAATGTGATTCTGACATTGTAAACTACGTTACAGCAATGTTCGATCCATTTACAGATCAGCAAATCTCTGATAAAATTGCGGAGATGTTGAAAACTGAAAGCATAAATGCTGAAGTTAAAATTATTTATCAAACAGTTGAGAATTTACATATAGCATGTCCTAAAACACCTGGCGATTGGTACTTTACAGGAGATTATCCAACACCTGGTGGAAACAGAGTTGTAAACAATGCGTTTATCAACTTTATGGAAGGAAATAAAGGACGTGCATATTAATACATATATTGGTA
>CAZIYK010000007.1:10023-21381 GCA_964543445.1 uncultured Flavobacteriales bacterium | reverse complement strand
ATATCTCGAAGAGCTCTTTCGTTAATCATATTCTTTTTGAATACGAATTTTTTGTCGTAGAGTTTGTTGTCTTCGAAAAATGTAATCCAAAATTCATTGCTCATATCTAAGGCTTCACCATAAAGCAATTCAATTTTTGCATAGCTTTTAGCCTCTACTTCTCTCATGCCGTGGCGCATTGTAGCAGTTTTTCTGTCTTTGCCATCAATCTTGCCGTATCCTTTTGATACAACAATTACATTTTCAATAAGGCTATCAGAATCATTTATTAAATAAGCTACCCAATCGTTCCACTCGTATTCAGGATTCCATTCCTGAACAATTGCAACGTAAACTCCATCGAATTTTGGTATTTCAATATCTTTTTTCATTTTTTAAACAAGCTTATTCTTTCTAAAATATCTGTAAATCTCTCCAAATACAATTATAGTCATTCCTCCGTAAAGCAGTGGTGCACTGTAATTGCTAAGTTCATTACCTAGCATATTCATTTCGCCAAACCAACCTAAAACAGCAATAATCAAACCAACTAACAAGAAAATGTTAGCGTTCTTTCTTGTGATTTTTCTTTCGTTTTCTTTCCAAGCAGTTTTATAGGCCTCTACATCGGGTTTACATTCTAGCAATCTTTCGAAAGCCTTTTTAGCTTTTGAATAATTGCCTGTTGTGTAATGCGAGTATGCAAGATAATACTGAAAAATCTCAAGCAATTTCTGTTTGTCTTCAGAATGACTGTATGCTCTAAATTTAGGTTCAATTTTAGTTAGGTAGCTTTCTGCTTCCTTGTATCGTCCTGTTTTTATTAGAGCAACAGCATATTTAACTATTGCAAGTTTGTAGGCAAACAATGCTACATAGCTATCGTCACTAGTAAACCAAGACTCAATTTCGTCTTGTTTTTCTTCATAGAGTTTTATTTGATGATTGTAATCGTTATCATCGTTGTAAAACTCACGTTTTAGTGTTGATAGATATTCTTTCATGATTTTAATTCAGCAATTAAAACTATTTAAGGTCTGCTTTAAACTGCTCTAAGAATCGTACATCATTCTCGAAGAAGTGACGAATATCGCCAATCTGATAAAGTAGCATAGCAATACGCTCTACTCCAAATCCGAAAGCAAATCCGCTATATTTTTCTGAATCGATGTTTACATTTTTCAAAACGTTAGGGTCAACCATTCCGCATCCACCAATTTCTAACCAACCAGTACCTTTTGTAATACGGTAGTCAGTTTCAGTTTCCAATCCCCAATAAATATCTACCTCGGCACTAGGCTCAGTAAATGGGAAATATGAAGGACGTAAACGGATTTTAGATTTTCCGAAAAGTTCCTTAGCAAAATACATTAAAGTTTGTTTAAGGTCGGCAAACGATACATTCTCGTCTATGTACAATCCTTCAATTTGATGGAAAATACAGTGAGCACGAGCTGAAATTGCTTCGTTACGGAAAACACGTCCTGGAGAAATAGTACGGATAGGTGGTTTATGACCTTCCATATAACGAACCTGTACTGACGATGTGTGAGTTCTCAACAATTCATCAGGATTTGTTTGAATAAAGAAAGTGTCTTGCATATCGCGAGCAGGGTGATACTCTGGCAAGTTCAATGCTGTAAAGTTATGCCAATCGTCTTCTATCTCTGGTCCTTCTGAAACAGTAAATCCGATACGGTTGAAAATTTCAACAATACGATTGCGAACAATAGATATTGGATGACGAGATCCAAGTTCTAATGGTTGTGCAGGACGAGTTAAATCGCCAAAAACACTTTGAGTGTCTTCTTTCGCCTCTAAAGCTTCTTTTGCAGAATTAACTTTTTCTTCTGTCTTTCTTTTTAATTCGTTCAATAACTGACCGAACTCTTTCTTTGAAGCAGGTTCAACATTTTTGAATTCTTTGAACAATTCGTTCATCAATCCTTTTTTACCAAGGAATTTTATTCTGAATTCCTCAACTTGTGCAGCATCTTTTGCTTCGAATGCTTCAACTTCGGCTATATACTTCTTTACTCTTTCTAACATTATTCCTAATATTTATATTTTATATGGAGACGCAAAGTATTGCACCTCTACTAATATTAACAAAATTAAAAGTCTCTATGAGACCCAAACATTTTCCTCGAAATAGAAAACGCACGCTTTTTTCAATAAATAAAATTGTTGTTCAGCGCTTAAATCGTCCATTGGCTTCACTTGTTTGTAATGGCTCCACCCGTCGGGATCTTTCATTGTAAACTCAAAATACCCGAATGGTTCCAATAATTTACATGTTGCCATGTGCATAAGTTCAACCTTTTCCTCTCTTTCGAAATTCAATTTACCATTTCCTAATTCTTGAACACCAATAAGATAAAGCATAGACTCGACATCCATACTTTCGCCATCGGCAAATTTTTCAGAAAAGAATTTTTTTACCTTCTCCCATTTTTCATCTAACTGCTTTTCCGAAATATCTGACAACATAAATTATTTTGATAAATAATCAGCAAAAATAATATAATGTTTAATTTGCGGTGTAATTAATTTGATTTTTATTGCCATGGAATACAATTATATAGATTTAATTTTAGGAGGTATTTTAGTTTACGGAGCCATAAAAGGTTTAATGAAAGGCTTGATTGTTGAAATTGCTGGACTTCTGGCCCTAGTAATAGGTGTTTGGGGGGCAATTCATTTTTCGGATGTGGTTGGCGATTATCTAGGACAGAAACTAGATTGGAATGAGAAATATATTTCTCTATCAGCATTTATCTTAACTTTTATAGGAATAGTTATGGCTATTTCGGCACTAGGTAAAGCACTTACATCAGTAGCATCGGTAATTGCTTTAGGATGGTTAAACAAACTTTTTGGAGCGATTTTCGGATTGCTAAAAGTTGGTTTCACGCTAAGTGTTATTCTAAATATACTACTTCAGATAAATACTAAATTCGATTTCCTTGAAAAGAAAACTTTAAAAGAATCAGTTGTTTTTGAGCCTTTGGCAGAAGTAGCACCAACTATTTTCCCTATGCTTAAGGATTTAGAAATTCAGAAATGGTGGGAGAAGGCTTATGATAAAGTTGAAGATACTGTAGATTCAGTGAAAGAAAAGATTTAGATAATAGAATAAATTTTAACAACAATAAATACGCGAAATGAAAACAAAATTTTTGTTAGGGGTTGCCTTACTAGCAGTAGGAGCATTGTCTGCACAGAACAAAGATAAAGGTACATTTAAAGTGTACGAAAAAGGAGAGAGCTATTACTATAGCACTATCTTGAAAGACATAAATGCAGTAGAATCATCGGAAAGTAAAACAAAAGCATTCAAACGTTTTAAAGCAGATGCAAGTGGAAAAAACTATCCTGCTAAAGTAAGTTTATATACTTCGCAATGGCACAATCCACCTATTTCGCAAGGAAGTACAGGTACATGTTGGGATTTTTCAACAACATCTTTTTACGAGAGTGAAGTGAAAAGGATTTCAAATAAAGAGGTAAAACTTTCTGAAGCTTATACTTTTTATTGCGAGTACATACTAAAAGCAGAAGGATTTGTAGATAGTAGGGGTACAACAATCTTTGAAGAAGGATCGGAAGGAAATGCCGTTGCTAGAGTTTATAAGCGATTTGGAGCTATGCCATGGGATGCTTACAATGGACTTAACGGACATAAGTTTCATAACCATAACAAGATGTATGCTGAGATGAGCAATTATCTTAAATCGGTAAAAGAAAATAATGCTTGGAATAAAGAAGAGGTGGTAACTACTATAAAATCGATAATGAATCATTATATAGGTACTCCTCCAACATCTTTTAAAGTAAATGGAAAGGAATATACTCCAAAGACGTATCTAGAGAAGTATTTGAAAATTAATCCTGATGATTACGTAGAAATTTTGTCGTACAAACAAGAGCCTTATTATAAGCAGTGTTCTTACGATGTGCCTGACAACTGGTGGAATTCTGAAGAGTATTACAATATTCCGCTAGATGAATTTATGGAAGCGATAAAGAATGCAATTAAAAAGGGATATACAATGAGTATAGGTGGAGATGTGTCGGAAGCAGGATTTTTGAATGCTAAGGGAGAACCAAATGTTGCAATTATTCCTGATTTTGATATTCCATCGGCATACATCAACGAGGATGCTCGTCAGTTTAGATTTTCAAACAAAACTACTACCGACGATCACGGAATGCACTTAGTTGGTTATTACGAAAAAGATGGTAAAACTTGGTTCTTGATTAAAGACAGTAGTTCGGGCTCTAGAAACAATGATGTGAAAGCTCCAGAATTTGGTTACTATTTCTTCTCAGAAGATTATGTGAAGTTGAAAATGATGGGCTTTACAATTCATAAAGATGCGGTAAAAGATATTCTTAAGAAGTTCAAATAAATATCACATCAGATAACAATATTGCAGTCGTATAAGTTTAGTTCTTATACGGCTGTTTTTTTGTTGAAAATAATTCGATTATCATGTCCTAAATCATAAAAAAAGCAATCAATTTATATGAGGAAAAGTGATTTATAATCCAAAAAGCATGGAGTCAAAAAGCAGATAAAAGAGCTTAATTTTCTTATCGGTGTATAAGATACACTATGTTTGTCCGTTGCTAACGTAAAAAAAAATATATGTTATGGTCTGTTTTTGAGACTGATAAAACAACTGATAAAAAATTATCTAAATATCTATATTTGTTAGTATTAGCAAGGGATACGTCGTTTTTGATTGATGATAAAATAGCCTTTTTATCTGATAAAAATCATATAGACTTAGAGTGTTTGATATCTGCTTTTTGATACTTTTATGGTCATTAAAACAAGAAAACTAATATCTTTAATTATGACGGGTCAAAAAGGACTATTTAAAACAACAGTCGCACGTAAAAATCTTATGGCGATTACAGGATTGTTTACGGCATTTTTCCTAATCATTCACTTGGCAGGAAATTTAATCCTAATCATTCCTGACTCATGGTTCCCAATTGAGTTTTGGGGTAACGTAGCCAGTGCACACGATATGTATAATGCATATTCTCACTTTTTAGTGCATTTTTGGTTAATAACAGTTATAGCTTGGATTCTTTACATTTCAATTGCAATACACGCAATTGATGCTTTGTTGCTTACATTAAACAACAGAAAAGCAGCTGGACCAAAGTATGTGAAATTCGATAACTCTAGTAGCTCATGGGTTTCTAGAAACATGGGACTTCTTGGTGCAACACTAGGATTGTTCATCATTTTGCACATGTATCAATTTTGGTTACAGTATAAGGTGCTTGGGGTTTCACATGACATTTATGATTTGGTAATTGCAACATTCCAAGATCCTATTTATGTAGTGATTTACTTAGTTGCAATTCTTTCATTAGGTCTTCACCTTTCTCATGGTGTTGATGCTGCATTCAGATCACTAGGAGTTTACAGTACAAGAGGAATGAAATTCGCAAAATGTTTTGCTAAACTTTTTGCAATTACACTTGCTGTGTTATATGCAATTATTCCTGTGATTGTTCACATTCAACATTCTTAAGTATAACTTAAGGTTTTAGGTTATTGATTCTATAGAATTAACCTAAACCGAAAAAAAATTAAAAAAATATGGCTTTAGATGCTAAAATTCCTGAAGGGCCTTTAAAAGATAAGTGGAGTAATTACAAAGCTAAAACAAGACTTGTAAACCCTGCTAACCGAAAAAAGATTGATATAATTGTTGTTGGTGCCGGATTATCTGGAGGTGGAGCTGCTGCTTCGCTTGCTGAAATGGGTTACAACGTAAAAGTGTTCTTTTTTCAAGATACGGCTCGTCGCTCGCACTCTGTTGCAGCGCAAGGTGGTGTAAATGCTGCCAAAAACTACAGAAACGATGGTGACAATGTTTACCGTATGTTCTACGATACTATTAAGGGTGGTGACTTCCGTTCTCGTGAAGCTAACGTTCACCGTATGGCAGAATGTTCTGTAGAATTGATTGATCACATGGTTGCTCAAGGTGTTCCTTTCGGACGTGAGTACTCTGGATATTTAAGTAACCGTTCTTTTGGAGGTGTACTTGTATCACGTACTTTCTATGCTCGTGGACAAACTGGACAGCAATTATTACTTGCTACTTACCAAGCAATGATGAATCAGGTGAAAAAAGGAACTCTTAAGCAGTTCAACCGTCACGAAATGCTAGACTTAGTATTGATTGATGGTAAAGCACGTGGTATTATTGCTCGTAACCTTGTTACTGGTGAAATTGAGCGTCACTCTGCTCACGCTGTAGTTCTTGGTACAGGTGGATTTGGTAAAATTTATTACCTATCTACATTGGCAATGAACTCTAACGGTTCGGCTACTTGGAGAGCTCACAAAAAAGGAGCTTACTTTGCAAACCCATCGTGGACACAAATTCACCCAACAGCACTTCCTCAAGCTGGAGAGCACCAATCAAAATTAACTTTGATGTCGGAGTCTCTTCGTAATGATGGACGTATTTGGGTACCAAAAAATAAAGATGACAAACGTCTTCCAGGAGATATTCCAGAAGAAGATAGAGATTACTACTTAGAGCGTAGATATCCTGCATTTGGTAACTTAGTACCTCGTGATGTTGCATCTCGTGCAGCAAAAGAGCGTATGGATGCTGGTCATGGTGTAGGTCCTCTTAAAAATGCAGTTTATTTGGATTTCAAAACTGCTATAGAAAGATTAGGAATCGATACTATTAAGGAGCGTTATGGTAACTTGTTTACTATGTACCGCAAAATTACAGGTATTGATGCTTACAAAGAGCCAATGAAAATTTCTCCAGCAGCTCACTTCTCTATGGGTGGACTTTGGGTAGATTACGAATTACAGACAACTATTCCAGGATTGTTTGCAGTAGGAGAGGCTAACTTTGCCGATCACGGAGCTAACCGTTTGGGTGCAAACTCACTTCTACAAGCATCTGTTGATGGTAACTTTGTATTGCCAAACACTATTCCTAACTACTTAGCTGACGAAATTCGTACAGGAAAAATCTCTACAGACCATCCTGCATTCGAAGAAGCAGAGAAAGAAGTTAAAGCTCAAGTAGAAAAAATCCTTAGTATTAAGGGAGATATGCCAGTTGACAAAATCCACCGTCGTTTAGGTAAGATTATGTTCAAAGAGGTTGCAATGTCTCGTAATGAGAAAGGACTTAAATGGGCTATTGCTGAAATCAAGAAGCTTAAAGAAGAATTCTGGAGCAATGTAGCTGTACCTGGTGATGCTAAAGGTCCTAACGCTGAGCTTGAAAAAGCTGGAAGATTAGCTGATTATTTAGAGATTGCTCAACTTATGGCTTTAGATGCACTTGACCGTAACGAAAGTTGTGGAGCTCACTTCCGCGAGGAATTCCAAACAGAAGAAGGAGAAGCAGTTCGTAATGATGATGAGTACATGTACTCTGCAGCTTGGGAATGGACAGGTGGCGACGATTGGAAACTTCATAAAGAAGAACTTGAGTTCCACGATATTAAAGTAGTTGTTCGTTCGTACAAATAAGGAACAGTAATTCAGTGGATAGTGAAACGGTATTTACTGCATCACTAAACATTGCATCACTAAAAAAGAGAAAAAATATGAAAATTCATTTAAAAATATGGCGTCAGGATAATGCCAATGCTCAAGGAAAAATGGTTGATTACGACCTAGATAATTTGAGTCCTGATATGTCGTTCCTTGAGATGCTTGATTATTTGAACGAGCAATTGGCTGCAAAAGGAGAACGCACTGTAGAGTTCGATCACGATTGTCGTGAAGGTATTTGTGGACAATGTGCATTGGTGATTAACGGACATCCTCACGGACCAGAAGATCACTATACAACTTGTCAAACACACTTACGTACTTTCAAAGATGGCGATACTATCTATATTGAGCCTTTCCGTGCAAAAGCTTTCCCAGTTATTCGCGACTTGAAAGTAGATAGAGGTTCTTTCGATAAGATTATTCAAGCAGGTGGTTATATTTCTGCAATGACAGGTATGGCTCCTGAAGCTAATGCAATTCCAATTCACCACAGTATTGCAGAAAGTGCTTTTGATAGTGCTGCTTGTATTGGATGTGGAGCTTGTGTTGCAGCTTGTAAAAACTCATCAGCAGCATTGTTTACTTCTGCTAAGATTTCTCACCTTGTAAAATTACCTCAAGGAGAAGTTGAAAGATTAGAGCGTGTTGTGATGATGGTTAATGCACACGACGAAGAAGGATTTGGTTCTTGTACACACACTGGTGCTTGTGCTGCTGTTTGTCCTCAAGAGGTTTCTCTTGATAACATTGCACGTATGAACTACGAGTACAATAGAGCTGTTTGTGCTTTAGATCAATAAGATAATAAATTGAGTTAACGCTCAAATAAATTATACCAAAAGACCGATTCAATTAGTTTTGAATCGGTCTTTTTTAGTTGTTTAGTATTTCGTTTACTAATTCATATTCATAGCCTTTGTTAAGCATAAATGAGATGAGTTTATTTCTTTGGTCAAAATCATTTTTAGATTTGATAGACTCTTTTTTTCTTTCGATTAGTTTTTCAATAGTTGATAAATATTCTCCTTCGTCAATTTCTTTTAGTCCCTTTCTGATTAAGTAATCGGAGATGTTTCGTTTTTTTAGTTCTTGAATTATTTTTTTTCTTCCCCAATGTTTTATTCTGAATTTTCCTCTTACATACGATTTCGCAAATCTTTCTTCATCCAAAAATTTCTCTTGCATTAATCCTAGTAAAATTTCATCACGTGCTTCGGGAATTAGGAAAAACTCGTTCAATTTTTTCTCAACATCATAATGACATCTATCCTGATAGGCACAGTAATGTTCCATTTTTACACGAATCTGATCAATCGTGTAGGCTTTTTCTTTTTTGTCTTTTGCTCTCAACTAACTAGAATTTATTTGATTTCATCAAATCCAGGTCTAATAAAATCCATTGCATTAGGGAAATCGCGTAATAATAACTTCTTGATTTTTGTAAGAGCTACTAGGAAATCGAGAATTTCATCTTCTTTTTCGGCAAAATTGTTCAATAGGAAGTTATGAGCTTTTATAGATTTATCGATAGCAATTAGGGCAACTTTAGCAGATCCTTGCTTGTCGTCATCCTCAAATTTGTCATTCGGAAATATTTTAGAAGAATATGCTCTTGCTACTTTCGGGGTGATAAAATACTGATACCATTGAATTACATCTATTGCATCATTTACAGTTACACTGAAGTTATTATCAATTATATTTAATTGTTCTGATTTGTCGTTTATATAGTCTGTGTTAATCTTAAGCCATTTCCCAACTTCTAAAGCATACTCAAACGACAATTTTTCTGCTTCTGATTTAACTTCTTTTCTTTTTGTTAGATCTAAATCATCGGCGATTGAAGAAATCTCATCAGCATCTATTCCTAATTCATTTATCTTCTCTTCTAGCATGTCTTTAGTTACTTCGAAAATAAAAGATAAATCTTGCCAAAAATCAGCATTGTCACTGTCAGAATTTTTATTCTTTTCGCGAAACTCATCCATCAAAAAAGTAGTACATCGCGAAGTAAAACTACAACGTTCGCACCATCTGTCGCAATAATTAAAAATACCAGGAATTGTACTAGGATTGTTAACAACCTCATCTATTTTTTCACGGTATTTTCTTTTTAATTCATCATTGTTCATTTCTTCAAAATCAGATTAATACAATTAGTTTAAACAAAAATAATTAATAGTGATAAAAATTATACATTTGCCGCCACTTTTATAAAAATAAAAATGAGCACAAAACTAAAAGGTCAATACGGATTTCCTGTTGCGGTTTCTCTAGTTGTAGGAATTGTTATTGGGATTGGTATATTTTTCAAGACTAGTCAGATACTTCTTGCCACTGAATTAGATACTTCAGCAGCAATAGTGGCTTGGATACTTGGTGGAGTTATTTCTATTTTGTCGGGGTTGACAGTTGCCGAGGTTGGTGCAGCAATACCCGAAACAGGAGGTATGTTTGCATGGATTAGAAAAATCTATGGCAACAAATTAGCTTTCTTGGTTGGTTGGGCTCTTGCATTGATTTATAATCCTGCTCTGATAGCTTTAATTGCCTATTATTTTGCATATTTTTCTATGCAACTTTTGGGAATCACAGGAAATTTGATGGCTCATATTGGTATTTCTTTTGGTGCCTTAATTTTTGTTTATCTAATAAATATTTACACCAAGAATTTTGGAGGAAAATTACAAACAATAGTTACGGTTGCTAAGATTGTGCCCATAGCATTGATTATAATTTTTGGGTTTTTACATACATCATCTCCTGAACTTACTGAAAGTACATCGGTTGTTGTTAGCGATAAATCTTTTCTTCTATTAGTAGGAACAGCTTTACTTCCAATTATGTTTGCACTTGATGGGTGGATTTATGTTGGTACAATTGCAGGCGATTTAAAAAATCCTAAGCGTGATTTGCCGAGGGCTATAGTTTTTGGAATTGCTTTTATATCATTGGTTTATATACTTCTTAATCTTGCTTTGTTTCATGTGTATTCTCCTGAAATTCTCGTAGATAAAGGAATTTTTGGAGTTGCGAACGAAGTTTTCGGAAACATCGGATCTAAATTTATTTATGTAGGTATAGTTATTTCTGCATTTGGAGGGTTGAATGGTTTTATACTTGTATCAACAAGGGTTCCGTATTCTTTGTCTGTGGAAGATCTATTCCCAAAAAGCGGTTATTTCAAGCAATTAAGCGAAAAAACTAGCCAGCCTATGCGTTCCTCTTATTTGATGATGGGAATTAGTTTAGCTTATTTGGTTGCGATGTTTGCCACTGGCGAAATTGATGCATTTGGAGATGTACCAATAGCTCTAATTTGGGTTTTCTACACACTTGTATTTATAGGTGTTTTTGTTTTACGTAAAAAATATCCTGAAATGGAACGTCCATACAAAGTACCTCTATATCCTATTGTTCCTATCCTTGCAATTGTTGGAGGATTATTTGTAGGAGTTAGTGCTCTAATATCGCATCCTTGGTATTTTGTTTTGTCAATAGCAGTAACACTTTCAGGGTTGTTTTTCTACAAACAGAAATAGTGTGTTTCATGACAACAATCATAAGCTAACTGTAATTTAATTATCTAAATTTGTTCATCCTCATAATAGAGGACTCCGAGTTTTGTTATCTAAAGAAAATGGACATTTTCCACGATTGCAAAACCGATGGGTATAGAAGGAAACTTCTATGCCTCCCGAAGGGAATTTGTTTAATCCCTGAATTGGAAAGGAGAGAAATAGTCCATTTTTTTGATGATTTACTTTTTAGCTGAGGTTTGTCTAAACTATTTCAGCGAAGTGGTGATGTTTGTT
>CAZIYK010000007.1:7120-9923 GCA_964543445.1 uncultured Flavobacteriales bacterium | reverse complement strand
AATCTTCTTCGTGTGATATAGTTGAAGAATCTTACAGGTTATATATCAAAATAAAAGAAAGACTTTATCTCGAATTTAATTCAGGATGAAGTCTTTTTTTATGGAATTGATTGTAATAGTTTTAGCTATAACAGCAATACTTTATTCGGCAGTGGGACACGGTGGTGCATCGGGCTATTTAGCATTGATGGCCATTTTTGGTGTGGAAGTATCGGTAATGAAATCTACTGCACTTACCCTAAATGTGTTTGTTTCGCTTATTTCTTTCTACGCATTTTATAGATCAGGAAATTTTAAAATAAAAATTCTTCTTCCATTTATTTTAGGCTCTATCCCTATGGCGTTTATTGGTGCTCGTATGGATATAGATCCTAAAATTTATAAACTTATTCTAGGTGTTTTTCTAGTAATTGCAGTTGGCAGAATGTTGATGTCTAGCAGTAAGGAAATAGAGGATACAAAAGAAGTTAAGTTTTTGCCTGCCTTGCTGATAGGTGCCGGATTAGGTTTTTTCTCGGGAATGATAGGAATTGGAGGAGGAATAATCCTCAGTCCTATATTGATTCTTTTACGATGGTCAAATCTAAAAGAAACATCAGCAATTTCGGCAGCTTTCATTTTTGTTAACTCTTTTTCGGGGTTAGTTGGGATGTATCTCAAAGGTCAATATCATCCTGATGAACATATCGCTCTTTGGGTTGCAGCCGGTGTAGTAGGAGGGATAATAGGAGGTGTGCTTGGTAGTCGTAAACTTTCAACAGTTCATTTAAAATATTTTTTGGCTACCGTACTGTTTGCTGCAAGTGTCAAACTTTTTATTTACTAAAAATTAAAACAAACAATAATGTTATTACCATACAACGAAGCTTTACAAATAATGCTAGATAGCGCAAAACCATTGAAAACGGAGAAAGTCTGTTTCATGGAGTCGTTAAATAGAGTTTTAGCCGAAGATGTTTTTTCTGATATCAATATGCCCCCTTTCAATAAGTCGGCAATGGATGGATATGCTTGCCGTAGCGAAGATTTGGCAAACGAGCTCGAAGTTATAGAAGTTATTGGGGCAGGACATAGTCCAACTAAGGTTGTTGGAAAAAATCAGTGCTCAAAAATTATGACAGGTGCAAAAGTTCCTGAAGGAGCAGATACGGTAATTGTGGTTGAAGCTGTTCAAGAATTAGAAAATGGTAAGATAAAATATCGTGCTAAAACATCTAAATCAAATATATGTGAGCTTGGCGAAGATGTGAAAACTGGCGATTTGGTAATAAAGAAAGGAACTAAGATAAAATCAAAGCATATTGCAGTTTTAGCATCGGTTGGTAAGGTTGAAGTTGAGGTTTATTGCAAACCAAAAGTAGCTGTTATTTCTACTGGAGACGAACTTGTAGAGCCATTGATGAAGCCACGAGGTTCGCAGATTAGAAATTCTAATGCATATCAACTTATGGCTCAGTTAAAAGAAATGGGAGTTGATGCTGAGTACATGGGGATAGCTTTAGATAATGAGGAAAGTACAAAAGAAATCGTCCAAAAAGCAGTTGATTACCGAGCAGATATCATTATTGCTTCGGGGGCTGTATCGGTTGGTGATTTCGATTTTGTTCCGAAAATAGTACAGCAGTTAGGTTTTGAATTTCTATTTCATGGAGTTGCTACAAAACCGGGTAAACGAACACTTTTTGGGCAAAAAGATAATCAGTTTTTCTTGGGAGTACCTGGCAATCCGGTTTCATCATTCATTCAGTTTCAGATGTTGTTAAAGCCTTTTATCAATAAACTAATGGGCAATAATGATGGATTTACAGATTTACAACTTGAATTAGCTAAAGATTTTAAAAGAAAAAATGCAAAACGATTAAGTTTTGAGCCTGTAATAATCAATGGGAACAAGGTAGAATTAGCAAACTATAATGGCTCTGCCGACATAACTTCTTTGGTGCAGGCTGATGGTGTAATGATTGTAGAGAAAGATGTTTTCGAAATAAAGAAAGGAGAGAAAGTTTATGTTAGACCAATTTAATAGGGAGGTAAATTATCTCAGAATTTCGGTTACTGATAGGTGCAACTTAAGGTGTACCTATTGCATGCCGGCGGAAGGGGTTGAATTTACTCCTCACGATCAGATTATCACGTTCGAAGAAATATTAGAAGTGGTAAAACACGGTGCAAAAAATGGCATCAATAAGGTAAGACTTACAGGAGGAGAACCTTTGGTACGAAAAGGAATTGTAGAGCTTGTGAGGATGATTTCGGAAGTTGAAGGCATTACAGATTTAGCAATGACTACCAACGGAATTTTGTTGAACAAATATGCTAAACCTCTTGCCAAAGCAGGACTTAAAAGGGTAAATATTAGCCTAGATACAACTGATGCTGAAGAATTTAAAGCTATTACTAGAGGAGGAAATATTGAAGATGTTTACCGAGGAATAAAATCAGCAAAAGAGGCAGGTCTTACTCCAATTAAGATAAACTGTGTAATAAAGGAAAGTAAGTACGAGAAAAATGCTAGGCAAGTAGCTGAATATTGTGAGAAAGAGGGATTACAAGTCCGTTTTATAGAGATGATGGATCTGAAAGGAGGTAGTTTTTCGGTAGTAGATGGTGGCGAAGGTGGCGATTGCGCTACTTGTAACAGGCTCAGACTAAACTCAACTGGAAACCTCAGGCCTTGTCTTTTTAGCAATATTAGTTTCGATACAAAAAAAGAAGGCATTGAAGGTGCTTATAATCTTGCAATGGCTAACAAACCAAAAAATGGAATAACGTCTGAAACTGTTGAATTTTATAACATTGGAGG
>CAZIYK010000007.1:0-7020 GCA_964543445.1 uncultured Flavobacteriales bacterium | reverse complement strand
AAACTTTCACACATAGATAACAACGGAAAAGCCAACATGGTTGATGTTGGCGATAAATCAGATCAATTGCGAATAGCAAAGGCTAAGGGGAGAATTATTCTTCAGCCTGAAACATTAGAAATAATAAAAGGTAATCTCATAAAAAAAGGAGATGTAATAAGTATAGCAGAGATTGCAGGGATTATGGGAGCTAAAAAAACTAGCGATCTTATCCCACTTTGTCATCCACTTATTCTAACTAAAATAAATGTGAAAGCAACGATTGTAGAGGATGGGATAGAAGTAAATACCGAAGTTAGAAACATAGGGCAAACAGGAGTTGAGATGGAAGCTCTTACTGCTGTAAATGTAGCCTTGCTAACTATCTACGACATGTGTAAAGCAGTTGATAAAACAATGCGCATGGAAGGAATTACACTTTTAGATAAGCAGAAGATTGATCTCTAGTTGCTGGTTTCTAGTGCTAGTTATGGAAAGTTAATTGCTACCAATTAAAGATTTAAAAACAACAGCTAATAATAATAGCTAAGAAATATAATATGAAAACAATAGAAGTAAAATCTGTAAATATCTCTGTAAAAAAGGGAACAATAAAAAAGCCAGTAGAAAAAATAACTCTTTCTGAAATAGGGATAGCCGAGGATGCACATTCGGGTAGTTGGCATCGTCAGTTAAGTCTTTTAGGGACTGAGAGTTTGGCAAAGCAGGCAGTTAAAGCAAAAAGAGAATTTGCTTATGGCGAATTTGCTGAGAATATAACAACCGAAGGAATGGAGATTCACCATGCAAAACCTTTGGATATGTTTGTATCGGAAAATGTAGAATTGCAAGTAACTCAGATAGGTAAAGAATGTCATTCAAATTGTGAAATTTTCCGTGAAATTGGAGATTGTGTAATGCCTCGCGAAGGAATTTTTTGTAGAGTAGTAAAAGGTTTTAATTACGAACTTACTGCGGGTGAGAAGTTTACTTACGTTCCTAAAGTTTTCAAAATAAAACTAATAACTCTTAGCGATAGAGCTAGTCGTGGTGAGTATAAAGATTTAAGTGGAATAAAATTGAAACGTAGAATTAAAGACTTGTTTACTTCTCTAGAAAGAGAGTTTCAGTCTGATTCGATAATTATACCCGACGATGAAGAGATTTTAGAATCAATTATCAACAATTCTGTAAATGAAAATTACGACATCATTATAACAACAGGAGGAACAGGAATTGGACCGCGAGATATTACAGTTGACGTTGTGAAACCTATGCTAGACAAAGAAATTCCTGGGATAATGGAATTAATTAGAGTTAAGTACGGACAAAAGAAACATCAAGCTTTGCTTAGTCGTTCTGTGGCTGGCGTAATCGGGAAAACTTTGATTTATACCTTGCCTGGAAGTAGAAAAGCTGTGGCAGAATATATGGACGAAATCGAACCTACAATTATGCACTCTATTCTTATGCTAAATAGTATTGATAGTCATTAGTCGGCAATGATTTAATGAGCTAATGATTTAATGTTTTTGTATTGAAACTCCTGTAGGTATTCGGTGTGCCTGTGGGAGTTTTTTGTGTATTTTTATATTCCTTTTAGGGTTAATTATTACTAACCCACACTAAAAAAGTAAAACATGGATTTCAGAGATAAAGTTTTTTTGAAAGTTGCTGAGAATTTAAGCTTTTCTAAAGCGGCAAAAGAGTTGTTTATTAGTCAGCCTGCTGTTACAAAGCACATAAAACAGCTAGAAGAAAATCTGAAATCAACACTTTTTCACCGAAAGGGTAACAAAATTCAATTGACAAAATCAGGAGAATTAGCATATAGGTTTCTTAAAAATATTGACAGCATCTACGAAGAATTAAATTTCGAAATAGGATTGCTGAATGATTCGTTTAAAGGAGTTCTAAAAGTTGGGGCAAGTTCTACTATTTCTCAATATCTAATACCTAAAGTAATTGCTGCATTCCACAAACGATATCCAAAAATTGAGTTATTCTTATTTAATGGGAATTCATTTGAAATGGAAGAAAAGTTGCTTCAAAACGAGATAGATATAGCCTTAGTAGAGAACGAAACTTCAAATGCAAATATCAGATATTCTGATTTTCTCGATGATGAAATTGTGGTAGTAACAAGTAGTAAAAGTGTTTATTCCAAAAGGAAACATCTATCTGTTTCTGATTTTTATGATATTCCAATTGTTCTACGCGAAAAAGGATCAGGAACTTTACAAGTCATAGAAAGCACATTGAGTAAACATAATATTTCGGTAGTTGATCTAAACATTTTTATACATCTAGGAAGTACCGAAGCTATTAAAAACTTCCTTTTAGATTTTGATGGGATTGCTCTTGTTTCTGAAAAGTCTATAGAGAAAGAAATTCAATTGAAAGAGTTAAAGAAACTAAGTGTTGAAAACTTTAACATCAACCGCAAATTCAGGATAGCACAGCGTCAAGGCTACACAAGTTCTTCGTCAAATTTGTTTGTTGACTTTTTAAACAGATATAACTTTTAGTTATCAACTCAAACTATTTAGTATTTGATTAGCGTATACTGAGGCTTTACTTTTGTACCGCAATACAAAGTTAAAAGTCATGGTAAATACACTGCAAATTTCAAAAAGCTACTCTAGCATTATCTACGCATTTATTATTGTTTTATGTTTTATGCCATTTATGTCGCCAGCCTTGGCTTTGGCATTAGGTATAATACTTTCTTTACTCGGTATCAAAAACGAAAATGCAACAAAGCATGTATCTCTATCGCTTAAAGCGTCAATAGTTTTGCTCGGTTTTGGAATGAATCTAACACAGGTAATAGCTGCATCAAAAACAGGATTTTTAGAAACAGCAATTTCTGTTGTGTTCGTTATGACAATAGGTATTGTACTAACAAAATTATTTAAAGTAGATTCAAAAACAGGATTGTTAATATCTACAGGAACCGCAATTTGTGGAGGAAGTGCAATTGCTGCTGTATCGCCTGTACTAAATGCCAAATCAAGTCAGATATCGTTTTCGTTGATTGTTGTTTTTTCGCTTAATGCCATCGCTTTAATGATATTTCCTCCTATAGGTCATTATTTAAATATGAGTCAGGAAATGTTTGGTAATTGGGCAGCAATAGCCATTCATGATACGAGTTCGGTAGTAGGAGCGGGAGCAACATACGGAGCAAAGGCTTTGGAAGTAGCTACTACAGTTAAATTGATTAGAGCACTTTGGATAATTCCACTTTCGTTGGTAATTGCCCTATTCCAAAGAGGAAAATCTAGAGGAAAAATTCAAATCCCATGGTTTATAGGCTTATTTGTTGTCGCAATATTTATAGCTTATTTATTTCCTCAATTTAGTTATACGTTTTCAGGTTTAAGTTGGATAGGCAAAAAAGGAATGATATTGGCACTATTCTTAATTGGAGCAAATATTTCATTTTCTGAAGTGAAAAAAGCAGGATTTAAAAGCTTTATGCTTGGCGTAACTCTATGGTTGATAATAGGTATTAGTTCGTTGATAACATTGAAACTTAATTTTTAAAATTTTTATAGAAATGACTTTAGTAATTATAATCTTAGGAGCTTTATTCGGAATTGCATTACAATACGCAAACCTAAATAAGTACGATGTTATTAGTGGAAATGCCACTACGGAGAATTTTACCGTTAGTAAAACTATTGCATTAGCAATAGGAGTTGGGATAATTTTATTGAATCTTGAAATTTTATTTGGAGGCGCATCATACCACATAAAACCATTTGTTGTTGGAGGAGTTATTCTAGGAGGATTAATTTTCGGAACAGGAATGGCTATTTTGGGTTACTGTCCAGGGACTTTAGCAATATCACTTGGTCAAGGGTCTGTTGATGCTTTAATAGGTATTGTAGGTGGAATATTTGGGGGTGTTGTCTTTACAATTATTTTACCAAGTATAAATGGTATACTCGGACCAAACTTAGGTAAAATTGCTCTTTCTACAGCGATGGATAATAATGCCATATTTGTAATTTCATTTATAGTTATTGGATTGCTTTTTATACTAGCAGGCTTTTTAATTAACAAGCTAGATAAGATTTCGGACTATAAATGGATGGTTTCAGGAGTTGCAATAGCAGTACTTAACACTATAGTTTTTTCGTCTAAAGTAACTAATCGTCCTATTGGTGCATCAACTTCATTTCCATATGTTGGTGATTTTATATTTGGACTTACAAACAACGCATATTTTCAGAAAATAGAAACTCCTGGTAATTGGGAATTGTTTTTCCTTATAGGTTCATTTATTTCAGCCGTGGTTTATTCTTTGATAAGAAATGATTTTAAGATTACACTTCTTCATTCAAATTGGGTTAAATACAAGGGAGAGTCAAAGTCAAAAAGAATTATTTGGGCTTTTATAGGAGGTTTCATTCTAGTTTTTGGAGCAAGAATGGCAGGAGGTTGTACTAGTGGTCATATTATTTCAGGTGGGATGCAATTATCTGCAAGTAGCCTTGTTTTTGCTGTTTTCGTATTCATGGGATTTTTAGGTACGGGTAAAATATTTTACAGCAAACACTAATTCATAAACTTTCAATTATTCAACAAAAGCTTCTGTTTTATGAGTTATGGTTAGAAAAAGCATTCTAAAGTTTCAATTATCGCTAATAAAATCAGCATAACTCGAAAAATATTTTATTTTTGTTGCCTTGTAATTCTTTATTGAAACCATTTAGGTGAAAAGCATTACAAAATTCAATTTTAAAATTGACTCAAAATGAGAAGTGACGAAATAAAAAAAGGCTTTGATAAAGCCCCTCACCGTAGTTTGCTAAGAGCAACAGGTTTAAAAACAGAAGATTTCAACAAACCATTTATCGGTGTTGCAAATAGTTTTATAGAAATTATACCAGGACACTTTTTCCTGAATAAATATTCTGAGATTATTAAGGAAGAAATCCGTGCTAATGGATGTGTTCCTTTTGAATTTAATACTATTGGTGTTGACGATGGTATTGCCATGGGGCACGACGGAATGTTGTATTCTCTACCTTCACGAGAAATAATAGCAAACAGTATTGAAACAGTGATGAATGCTCATAAGTTGGATGCTATGATTGCTATTCCTAACTGCGACAAAATTACTCCTGGAATGATTATGGGTGCTCTTCGTGTAAATGTACCTACTGTTTTTGTTACAGGTGGTCCGATGAAGAAAGGTATTCTTGACGATGGTACTCCTGTGGATTTAGCTACTGTATTCGAAGGAATAGGGAAATTCGAGAATGGCGAAATTACTCCTGCTCAATTAGAAGAATTAGAGTGTAAGGCTTGTCCAAGCGGAGGTTCTTGTTCGGGAATGTTTACAGCAAATTCTATGAATACTTTAATGGAAGCAATGGGAATTGCTCTTAAAGGAAATGGAACGATTTTGGCTTTAACAAAAGAACGTGAACAATTGCTTCGTCAGGCTGCACGTAGAATTTGTGAAATAGCAAAAGATGAGCAACTGACAGAAAAATTCAGAATAAAAAATATACTTAACGAGAAAGCTGTAAACAATGCATTTGTGGTAGATATGGCTATGGGAGGAAGTTCAAACACAGTTCTTCACATGTTAGCTATTGCTCGCGAAGCTGGTGTAGATTTCAATATAGGAGACATTAATAAGATTAGCAAAAAGGTTAGTCATATTGCTAAAATTTCTCCATCGCTTTCACATGTTCACATGGAGGATATAAATTCTGCCGGAGGAGTGAGTGCTGTAATGAAAGAAATCAGTAAACGTGGTGATGCTTTAGATTTAACAAATCTTACAATTGAAGGAGAAACTATAGGCGAGCGAATAAAGGATTCATATATTTTAGATGAAAGTATAATACATCCTCTGTCTAATGCTTATTCTAAGGTAGGAGGTCTTGCTATTCTATTTGGAAACTTGGCAGAAGAAGGTTGTGTAATCAAAACTGCAGGAATTACTGGAGAAAGAAAATTCACAGGTAAGGCGGTTTGTTTCAACTCTCAGCCAGATGCAATCGCAGGAATTAAAGGCGGAAAAGTAAAAAAAGGAGATGTAGTAGTAATCCGTTACGAAGGACCAAAAGGAGGTCCGGGGATGCAAGAAATGCTTTCACCTACAAGTTTGATTATGGGAATGGGACTTGGTGCCGATGTGGCATTGATTACTGATGGTCGTTTCTCTGGTGCTACTCGTGGGTTGTCTATCGGACATATTTCTCCTGAAGCTGCCGAAGGAGGAATGATAGGGTTACTTAAGGATGGCGACGAAATTTCTATAGATGTTGATACTTACAAAATTGATGTTGCACTTAGCGATGATGAAATTGCTAAGCGTAGAGCAGAATGGAAGATGCCAAAGAAAGAAGTTCCTGGAAAGTGGCTTAAACAGTATGCTTTGCTTGCAACAAATGCAAGTTTAGGAGCTGTACTTAAAACAGAGTTGTAGAAAATTATTTTTTATAAAAACAAAAGGGTCGAGATTTATTTTCGACCCTTTTTTTGTTAAATTTTATACGATTAAGAATTAGCCTTTTTGTACGTTACAAAGCTATATTCGTATTTGTTTTTTTCGTCGGTGGTATTGTGTACTCTTGAAGTTTCTGTCCATTCATCCATGTTTGTTTCAGGAAAGAAAGCATCGGCATCAAAATCTTCATGTACTTCAGTAATAATCATTTCATCAATCAAACCATTTTGTAGTGCTTGTTTGTAAATAGTTGCACCACCTGCAATAAACGGAGAATCATCGTTTTCTACCATGCTTATAGCTTCTTCAATAGAATGGGCTATTTTACATCCTTCTTTGGAGTAATCTTTATCTCTAGTAACAATAATTGTAGTTCTGCCAGGTAGAGGAAAACCAATAGATTCAAAAGTTTTCCTGCCCATAATCAAGGTATGTCCAAGTGTAGTTTTTTTAAAGAACTTCAAATCTGCAGGAAGTCTCCAAATCAAATCATTTCCTTTGCCTATTGCATTATTATCTGCCTTTGCTACTATTAGTTTTACTGTCATGTTTGTTCTATCTGTAAA
>CAZIYK010000006.1:0-23694 GCA_964543445.1 uncultured Flavobacteriales bacterium | reverse complement strand
AATGAAAATCACTCACAGCCATCAGTATTACACGGTAAACTTAAATTTATTGAGATTGTTGTAATGGATTTAGTTAAGAAGTTAGTGTAATTCAATTAATTGTATGGTTAGGAAATCAAATTGTGTTGAAAATAAATTAGTTACGTCCTTGTCACTTTATAAAATATTACTACATTTGCAGACCGAAAAAGAGCCGTCTTGTTATAAACGGTTGTTTTTTAGGGAATTAAATATTAAATAATTATTAATCAATTTAAACTAATATGCCAACTATACAGCAATTAGTAAGAAAAGGAAGAGTGTCGTTGACTAAGAAGTCTAAATCGGCTGCGCTTGATTCTTGTCCTCAACGTAGAGGGGTTTGTACACGTGTGTACACTACTACGCCTAAAAAACCAAACTCAGCAATGCGTAAAGTTGCAAGGGTAAGGTTGACAAACGGTAAAGAAGTGAATGCATACATCCCAGGTGAGGGTCACAATCTTCAAGAGCACTCGATAGTATTAGTTAGAGGCGGGAGAGTAAAAGATTTACCAGGGGTAAGATATCACATCGTTCGTGGAGCATTAGATACTGCGGGTGTTGAAGGTAGAACTCAACGTCGTTCTAAGTACGGAACTAAACGTCCTAAGAAGTAATTAACGCCTAAAGAGGTAAATTTTTAAACTTATTTGTCGAAATGAGAAAAAGTAGAGCTAAAAAAAGACAAATTTTACCAGATCCAAAGTTTAACGATGTGTTAGTAACACGTTTCGTTAACATGATGATGTTGGATGGTAAAAAATCTTTAGCATTTAAACTATTCTATGATGCATTAGAAATAGTTGACGCTAAAAAACAAGACGAAGATAAATCTTCCCTAGAGGTATGGAAAGATGCTTTGTCGAATGTAATGCCACACGTTGAGGTTCGTAGCCGTCGTGTAGGAGGTGCTACATTCCAAATCCCAATGCAGATCCGTCCAGATCGTAAAGTATCATTAGCTATGAAGTGGATGATTTCATATACTCGTAAGAGAAATGACAAATCATTTGCTCAAAAATTAGCTGCTGAGATCCTTGCTGCTGCAAAAGAAGAAGGAGCTGCAGTTAAGAAGAAGGTAGATACACACAAAATGGCAGAAGCTAATAAAGCATTCTCACACTTTAGATTTTAATATCAATCAAAATGGCTAAAAGAGATTTAAAATACACTCGTAACCTTGGTATCATGGCGCACATTGATGCTGGGAAAACGACTACGACTGAACGTATACTTTATTATACAGGATTAAGTCATAAGATTGGTGAGGTGCACGATGGTGCTGCTACAATGGACTGGATGGAGCAAGAGCAAGAAAGAGGTATTACTATTACTTCTGCTGCTACTACTGTATTCTGGAAATACCCAACTGTTCAAGGAGAGCCTATTAAAGGTGAAACTAAAGAGTACAAGATAAATATTATCGATACTCCAGGACACGTTGACTTTACTGTTGAAGTTGAGCGTTCTCTACGTGTACTTGATGGTGCTGTTGCATTGTTTTGTGCTGTAGGTGGTGTTGAGCCTCAATCAGAAACTGTTTGGAGACAAGCAGATAAATACAATGTTCCTCGTTTAGGATTTGTAAATAAAATGGACCGTTCTGGTGCTGACTTCTTTAATGTTGTTGCACAAGTAAAAGAGCGTTTAGGAGCTAATCCTGTACCATTACAAGTACCTATTGGAGCTGAAGAAGATTTTAAAGGAGTTGTTGATCTTATCGACATGAAAGCTATCATTTGGAATGAAGACGATATGGGTATGACATACCAAGAAGTTGAAATTCCAGAAGATCTTGCTGACGATGTTGAAACTTGGAGAAATCACCTTATCGAATCGGTTGCTGAAACAAACGATGAGTTAATGGAGAAATTCTTCGAGGATCCAGATTCAATTACTCGTGAAGAATTAATGGACGCTATCCGTGTAGCTACATTAAATATGACTATTACACCAATGATGGCTGGTTCTGCCTTTAAAAACAAAGGAGTTCAGACTATGCTTGATGCTGTAATGTCTTACCTTCCTTCACCTGCTGACTCAGAAGGTATTGAAGGAACAAACCCTGAAACAGGAGAAAAAGAAATGCGTTTGCCAGATCCAGAGGAGCCTCTTTCTGCATTAGCATTTAAAATTGCAACTGACCCATTCGTAGGTCGTTTGTGTTTCTTCCGTGTCTATTCAGGTACTTTACCAGCTGGTTCTTACGTTAAGAATCAACGTACTGGTAAAAAAGAACGTATTTCTCGTATATTCCAAATGCACTCTAATAAACAAAATCCAATCGATAAAATCGAAGCTGGAGATATTGGAGCAGGAGTTGGATTTAAAGATATCCGCACCGGAGATACTTTAACTGACGAGAAAAATCCTATTGTTCTTGAATCAATGACTTTCCCAGATCCTGTAATCGGTATTTCTGTTGAGCCTAAAACTCAATCTGATGTTGATAAAATGGGAGTTGCACTAGGAAAGTTAGCTGAAGAGGATCCTACTTTTACTGTTAAAACAAACGAGCAAACTGGTCAAACAGTAATCTCTGGAATGGGTGAGTTGCACCTTGAGATTCTTATTGATCGTATGAAGCGTGAGTTTAAAGTAGAGCTTAACCAAGGTCAACCACAAGTTGAGTACCGTGAGGCTTTAACTAAAACAGTTGAGCATAGAGAGGTTTACAAGAAGCAGTCAGGTGGACGTGGTAAATTTGCAGATATTGTATTTACTATCGGACCTGCTGATGACGGTAAAGAAGAGTTCCAATTTGAATCTAAAATTAAAGGAGGTAACGTTCCTAAGGAATTCATTCCATCTATCGAAAAAGGATTCAAAGAAGCAATGAAAAACGGTCCTTTAGCTGGATTTGAAGTTGCTGGAATGAAAGTTACTTTACTTGACGGATCTTTCCACCCTGTGGATTCTGATCAGTTATCATTCGAATTAGCTGCAAAATTAGGATTTAAAGCTGCTGCTAAGTCTGCTGGACCTAAAGTTCTTGAGCCTTTAATGAAATTAGAGGTTGTTACACCAGAAGAAAACATGGGTGACGTTGTGGGAGACCTTAACCGTCGTCGTGGACAAGTTAATGGTATGGACTCTAGAAATGGAGCTCAGATCATTAAAGCTGATGTTCCTTTATCTGAGATGTTCGGTTACGTTACATCTTTGAGAACATTATCATCTGGTCGTGCTACATCTTCAATGGAATTCTCTCACTATGCAGAGACTCCAGCAAATGTACAAGAAACAGTAATTGCAGAAGTTAAAGGGTAATCATTTTAAGATTTAGGAAAATGAGTCAAAAAATTAGAATTAAATTAAAATCTTACGATCATATGTTGGTTGATAAATCAACTGAAAAGATTGTAAAGGCAGTAAAGGCAACAGGTGCTGTAGTTGTAGGACCAATACCATTGCCAACAAACAAAAAAATCTTCACGGTTCTTCGTTCTCCTCACGTGAACAAGAAATCTAGAGAGCAATTTCAATTAAGTTCTTTTAAACGTCTTTTAGACATTTATAGTTCTTCTTCAAAGACAATTGATGCTTTGATGAAATTAGAATTGCCTTCAGGAGTTGAAGTAGAGATTAAAGTATGATCTTAGTGGCAATACCACATTGATAATTAAGCTTTTAACATTTAATTGTTTGATTTGTAAGTAATCGTGCACTAGTTATAGTTTTTATTATGACTTTTGCACGGCTACTGAAATAATGTGGCATCCATATTTATTAATAATAAATTCAAAATTCCAAAAATGTCTGGATTAATTGGAAAAAAAGTTGGGATGACTAGCATTTACAATGAAGCTGGAAAAGCGCTTCCTTGTACAGTGATCGAATGCGGTCCTTGTGTTGTTACCCAAGTCAGAACCGAAGAGGTTGACGGATATTCATCTGTGCAACTTGGTTTCGATGACGCTAAAGAAAAGAACGTAAGCAAGGCATTGCTTGGGCATTTCAAAAAAGCGGGTGTTACTCCTAAAAAGAAACTTGTTGAATTTTACGGTTTCGACTCAGAAGTTAAACTAGGTGATTCAATCACTGTAGATCACTTCGTAGAAGGAGAGTATGTTGCTGTAACTGGTAACTCTAAAGGTAAAGGTTTCCAAGGTGTTGTAAAACGTCATGGATTTAGAGGAGTAGGTGATGCAACACACGGTCAACACAACCGTTTAAGAGCACCGGGTTCAATCGGAGCTGCATCTTATCCTGCACGTGTATTCAAAGGAATGCGTATGGCAGGTCAAATGGGAAATGAGCAAGTAACTGTTGAGAACTTACAAGTTCTTAAAGTTGATGCTGAGAAAAATCTATTAGTTGTTAAAGGATCTGTACCAGGACCTAAGAACGCTTACTTAATCATCAGAAAGTAATGGAAGTAGCAGTATTAGACATAAACGGTAAAGAAACTGGTAGACAAGTTGAGCTATCAGATTCTATCTTCGCCATTGAGCCTCACACTCATGCTATCTACTTAGACGTTAAGCAATATCTTGCTAACCAACGTCAAGGTACACACAAAGCAAAAGAGAGAGCTGAAATTTCAGGAAGTACACGTAAGATCAAGAAACAAAAAGGATCAGGTACAGCTCGTGCGGGTAGTATTAAGTCTCCATTGTTTCGCGGAGGAGGTCGAGTATTCGGTCCACGTCCAAGAAGTTATTCATTTAAATTGAATAAAGGACTTAAAAGATTAGCACGTAAATCAGCTTTAAGTTTAAAAGTTGCCGAAAATCAACTTTTTGTTGTTGAGGATTTCAAATTTGAAACAGCTAAAACTAAGAACTTTGTTAGTGTTTTAAAGGCTTTCGGTCTAGAAAACAAAAAGTCTCTAGTTGTGTTAGGTGAGTCAAATAAAAACGTATATTTGTCAGCCCGAAATTTAAAAGGCACAAATGTTGTGAATTTCAATGAATTAAGTACTTATTCAATTATGAATAATAAAGGTATACTTCTTTGCGAAGGTTCAGTGAAAGAAATTGAGAATATTTTAAGTAAATAGGCATGGGGATTATCATTAGACCAATCATTACAGAGAAGATGACAGCTGATAGCGAAAACTTTAATCGCTACGGATTCATCGTTGACCCAAAAGCTAACAAGATAGAGATAGCTAAGGCAGTTAAAGAAATGTATGGTGTTAGTGTTGTTAAAGTTAACACTATGAACTATGCCGGAAAAAAGAAGAGTCGTTACACTAAAGCCGGAGTAATTAGCGGACAAACAAATGCTTACAAAAAGGCAATTGTTCAAGTAGCAGAAGGCGAGAGTATTGATTTCTATAACAATATCTAAGAAGGATGTCAGTTAGAAAATTAAAACCAACAACACCAGGACAACGTTTCAAAGTAGTAAGTGACTTTGACGTGTTAACGAAGGGTAATGCTCCCGAGAAAGCATTGATTAAAGGTAAAAAGAGATCTGGTGGTCGTAACAACACAGGACGTATGACTATGCGCTACATTGGTGGTGGTCATAAGAAGCGTTACAGAGAGATTGATTTCAAAAGAAACAAATTCGATGTACCTGCAACTGTTAAGTCTATTGAATACGATCCAAACCGTACAGCATTTATCGCTTTATTGTGGTATGCTGATGGGGCTAAAAGATACATCATTGCACCAGCTGGACTAGAAGTAGGACAAACTGTAGTATCAGGAGAGAAAGTTTCTCCAGATGTAGGAAATGCAATGAAGTTGGCTAACATTCCTTTAGGTACTATTATTTCTGGAATTGAAATGCGACCTGGACAAGGTGCTGTTATAGCACGTAGTGCTGGTACTTTCGCACAGTTAGTAGCTCGTGACGGAAAGTATGCAACAGTAAAAATGCCTTCAGGTGAAACTAGAATGATTCTTGTTGAATGTATGGCGACTATCGGAGTTGTTTCTAACTCAGATAATCAATTACTAGTATCAGGAAAAGCTGGTAGAAGCCGTTGGTTAGGACGTCGTCCTAGAACAAGACCAGTAGCTATGAACCCTGTTGATCACCCAATGGGTGGTGGAGAAGGTCGTGCTTCAGGAGGTCACCCACGTTCTAGAAACGGTATACCTGCTAAAGGATTCAAGACTAGATCTAAGAAAAAGGCTAGTAATAAGTATATTATTGAAAGAAGAAAGAAATAATAGATTATGGCTCGTTCATTAAAAAAAGGACCATTTGTTCACTATAAGCTTGAGAAAAAAGTACAAGCTAACGTTGAATCAGGAAATAAAAGCGTAATTAAGACTTGGTCTCGCGCTTCAATGATAACTCCTGATTTTGTAGGGCAAACAATTGCTGTACATAACGGGAAACAATTTATTCCTGTTTACGTTACAGAGAACATGGTAGGTCATAAATTAGGCGAATTTGCACCAACACGTACTTATAGAGGTCACGGTGGAGCAAAGAATAAAGGAAAAAGATAATAAAGGATTATCATGGGAGTTCGTAAAAAACAAAGAGCTGAGGCGATAAAAGCTGAGAAGAAATCAGTTGCGTTTGCGAAGCTAAAAAACGTACCAACTTCTCCTCGTAAGATGAGATTGGTAGCCGATTTAGTTCGCGGAGTTGAAGTAGATAAGGCACTTCAAATCTTGAAATTCAACACAAAAGAAGCTTCTGGAAAATTAGAAAAACTTCTTTTGTCTGCAATTGCAAACTGGCAAGCTAAAAACGAAGACGCTAGCATAGAAGATAGCCAATTATTCGTGAAAGAAATTTATGTTGATAGTGCACGTATGTTGAAAAGACTACGTCCAGCGCCACAAGGGCGTGCACACAGAATCAGAAAACGTTCTAACCACGTTACATTGGTAGTTGGTAGTAACCAAAATACTGAAAATAATTAATTTATAGTATGGGACAAAAGACAAATCCAATCGGTAATCGTTTAGGAATCATCAGAGGATGGGATTCTAACTGGTACGGTGGAAATAACTACGGAGATAAGATTGCTGAAGATAGCAAAATACGTAAATATGTATTTGCACGTTTAGCTAAAGCTAGTGTTTCTAGAGTTATTATAGAACGTACTCTTAAATTAGTTACAGTAACTATTACAACTGCACGTCCAGGTATCATTATTGGAAAAGGTGGTCAGGAAGTTGACAAGTTAAAAGAAGAGTTAAAGAAAATAACTGGTAAGGAAGTTCAGATCAATATTTATGAGATCAAACGTCCAGAATTAGATGCTAACTTAGTTGCTTCTAGTATTGCACGTCAAATCGAAGGTAGAGTTTCTTACCGTCGTGCAATTAAGATGGCTATAGCAGCTACTATGAGAATGGGAGCTGAAGGTATCAAAGTTCAGGTATCAGGTCGTTTGAACGGTGCAGAGATGGCACGTAGTGAAAGCTATAAAGAAGGACGTATTCCATTATCTACTTTCAGAGCAGATATAGACTACTCTTTAAAAGAAGCTCATACTACTTATGGTCGTCTTGGAGTAAAAGTGTGGATCATGAAAGGAGAAGTTTACGGTAAACGTGATTTATCTCCACTAGCAGGAATGAGCAAGAAGCAAAATTCTAAAGGTGGTAAATTCTCTGGACGTAAAGGTTCTAAAAGAAAGTAATTACTAGTTAAAAGTATTTAAACATGTTACAGCCAAAAAGAACAAAGTTCCGCAAGATGCAGAAAGGCCGTATGAAAGGACTAGCTCAAAGAGGTAGTAGACTTTCTTATGGTACGTTTGGAATAAAATCCTTACAAACTGCCTGGTTGACTGCGAGACAAATCGAAGCAGCTCGTATCGCTGCCACTCGTTACATGAAAAGGGAAGGTCAATTATGGATCAAAATATTCCCAGACAAACCTATTACAAAGAAACCTTTAGAGGTACGTATGGGTAAAGGTAAGGGTAACCCTGAATTATTCGTTGCTGTTGTTAAACCAGGACGTATACTTTTCGAAGTTGGTGGAGTACCATTGGATGTTGCAAAAGAGGCATTGCGTCTTGCAGCACAAAAGTTACCTGTTACTACTAAGTTTGTTGTAGCAAGAGATTTTGTAGAAGCTTAATTCAAAGAAAGATGAAACAATCAGAAATAAGAGAACTATCTACAGCTGAGTTACAAGAAAAATTTGGAGAGGTAAAAGCTGAGTACACAAAGATGAAAATAAATCATTCAGTGACTCCATTGGAAAACCCGATGCAATTACGTAACATGCGTCGCGATATCGCACGTATTGCTACTGAGCTTACAAAAAGAGAACTTCAATAATCAGGATGTAATCTGCTGAAGATGGAAAAGAGAAATTTAAGAAAAGAAAGAATAGGTGTTGTTACTAGCAACAAGATGGATAAATCTATCGTTGTTGCAGTAGAGAAAAAGGTAAAGCACCCTATGTACGGTAAATTCGTTTTGAAAACGAAAAAGTTTACTGCACACGACGAAGAAAACACCTGCAACGAAGGCGATACTGTTCGTATAATGGAGACTCGTCCATTGAGCAAGTCAAAGCGTTGGAGATTAGTTGAAATTTTAGAAAGAGCTAAATAATTATGGTTCAACAAGAGTCTAGATTAAAAGTCGCAGATAATACCGGAGCAAAGGAAGTCCTTGTAATCCGAGTATTAGGAGGTACGAAAAGAAGATATGCTTCTGTAGGTGATAAAGTAGTTGTATCAGTTAAGGCTGCTACTCCAACTTCATCAATCAAAAAAGGAGCAGTATCAACTGGAGTCGTAGTTCGTACAAAGAAAGAAGTAAGACGTCCTGATGGATCTTACATTCGTTTTGATGAGAACGCTGTTGTGTTGTTAAACGCACAGGGAGAAATGAGAGGTACTCGTGTATTCGGTCCTGTAGCTCGTGAGTTACGTGATAATGGGTTCATGAAAATTGTTTCACTAGCACCTGAGGTGCTTTAATTACTATTGTAAAATGGGAAAATTAAAGATAAGAAAAGGGGATACTGTAAAAGTTATCGCTGGTGATTCAAAAGGGGTAGAAGGAAAAGTTTTAGAGGTTTTTCGTGATACTAACAAGGCTTTAGTAGAAGGTGTTAACATGGTTACAAAACACCAAAAGCCTAGCGCTCAAAATCCACAAGGTGGGATTGTTAAAATGGAATCTAAAATTCAAATTTCAAACCTTGCGTTGATTGATCCTAAATCAGGTGAAGCAACAAGAGTTGGAATGAGAGTTGAAGATGGTAAGAAAGTAAGATTTTCAAAAAAATCAGGCGAAGTAATTAAGTAATATGGCTTATTCACCAAGATTAAAAGAGCAGTACAAGAATAAGATTGTTGACGCTCTTATGAAGGAATTCAGTTACAAGTCTGTAATGCAAGTACCTAAACTAGAGAAAATAGTACTTTCTCAAGGTGTTGGAGCAGCAGTTGCAGATAAGAAACTTGTTGATCACGCAGTAGAAGAAATGACAATGATCTCTGGTCAGAAGGCAGTTCCTACTATATCAAAGAAAGACGTTGCGTCTTTCAAATTACGTAAAGGTATGCCAATTGGAGCAAGAGTTACTTTACGTGGCGATAATATGTATGAGTTTTTAGATCGTTTAACAGCGACAGCTCTTCCACGTATTCGTGATTTCAAAGGAGTTAAAGCTGATGCATTTGATGGTAGAGGTAATTATAACCTTGGAATTACAGAACAAATCATTTTTCCTGAGATAAATATTGATAAAATCAATAGAATTACAGGAATGGATATTACATTTGTAACTTCTGCGAATACTGACAAAGAAGCGAAAGCATTATTAACAGGATTCGGATTCCCATTCAAAAAGAAATAAGATGGCTAAAGAATCAATGAAAGCGCGTGAGGTAAAAAGACAGAAGACTGTTGCTACCTACGCTGAAAAAAGAGCTGCTTTAATTAAAGCAGGAGATTACGAGGGTTTACAAAAACTTCCTAGAAACGCATCTCCAGTACGTTTACACAACCGTTGTAAATTAACTGGTCGTCCAAAAGGATATATGCGTCAGTTTGGTATTTCACGTGTGACTTTCCGTGAAATGGCTAACGAAGGGTTAATCCCAGGTGTAAAGAAAGCAAGTTGGTAAAAAAGAAAATTAAAGCAAAATGGTTACAGATCCAATAGCAGATTATTTGACACGCGTACGTAACGCCATCATGGCAGGACATCGTGTTGTGGAGATTCCAGCTTCAAAGATGAAGAAAGAAATAACTAAAATCCTTATGGACCAAGGTTATATCTTAAACTACAAATTTGAAAATGACGGAACACCACAAGCGTCAATAAAAATTGCATTAAAATACGATAAACTTACCAAGATTCCTGCGATCAAGAAATTAGAAAGAGTTTCTACTCCTGGACTTAGAAATTACTCAAGTGCAAAAGAAATGCCTAGAGTAATGAATGGTCTTGGTATAGCAATTGTTTCTACTTCACAAGGTGTTATGACAAACAAACAAGCGCGTCAAAACAACGTAGGAGGAGAGGTATTGTGTTTCGTTTATTAACATATTAAGACTCGTAAGAAATGTCTAGAATAGGTAAAAATCCAGTCGTTATCCCAGCGGGCGTAACAGTAGATATAAAAGACGGCGTAGTTACAGTAAAGGGGAAATTAGGCGAATTGAGTCAAGAATTTTCAGGTATCGATATTAAAATCGAAGGAGACCAGATTATTTTCGAACGTTCTTCAAATCACAAAGATGTAAGATCTAAGCACGGTTTATACAGAGCACTAGTTGCTAATATGATAAAAGGTGTTGCAGAGTTATGGACAGTTCAATTAGAACTAGTTGGTGTAGGTTATAGAGCTACAGCTCAAGGTCAGAAATTAGATTTATCTTTAGGTTTTTCTCACAATATTGTAATTCAACTTCCTGAAGAGATAAAGGTAGAGGCTGAAACACAAAAGGGTAAAAACCCAATTATTAAGTTAAGCTCAATAGACAAGCAACTTTTAGGTCACGTAGCAGCTAAGATTAGAAGCTTCCGTAGACCTGAGCCTTACAAAGGAAAAGGAGTTAAGTTTGTAGGTGAGGAAATTAGAAGAAAAGCTGGTAAAACTGCATAATTAAGTTAGTTATGGCAATAACAAAAGAAAATAGAAGACAGACTCTAAGATATAGAGTTCGTAACAAGGTTTCGGGTACTGCATCTCGTCCTCGCTTGTCAGTTTTCAGAAGTAACAAAGAAATTTACGCTCAATTGATTGATGATGTAAAAGGTGTTACTTTAGTAGCTGCTTCAACTAAAATGTTGGGAGAAGCAAAAGGTACTAAAATTGAGCAAGCCAACCTAGTTGGAAAATCTATTGCTGAGAAAGCTCTTGCAGCTGGAATTGAAGCAGTAGTTTTTGATAGAGGTGGTTATTTGTATCACGGAAGAGTTAAATCATTGGCGGAAGGCGCCAGAGAAGGCGGTCTTAAATTCTAAGAAATTATGTTTGAAGAATATAAAAACGTAGAAAGAGTAAAGCCAAGTGGTTTAGATTTAAAAGATCGTTTGGTTAGTATTCAACGTGTTACTAAAGTAACAAAGGGTGGTAGAAACTTCGGTTTCTCTGCAATTGTACTTGTAGGTGATGAAAATGGAGTTGTTGGATACGGTTTAGGTAAGTCAAAAGAAGTTGCTGAAGCAATTTCTAAAGGAGTAGAAGAAGCTAAGAAAAACTTAGTTCGTATTCCTATTATTGATGGTACTTTGCCACATGAGCAATATGGTAAGTATGGTGGAGCATACGTATTTATACGTCCAGCTTCTCACGGTACAGGAGTTATTGCTGGTGGTGCAGTACGTGCGGTATTAGAAACTGTTGGTGTGAAAGACGTTCTTTCTAAGAATAAAGGTTCAAACAACCCTCACAATGTTGTGAAAGGTACATTTGATGCTTTATTAAACCTTAGAAGTGCACACACTGTTGCTAAGCAAAGAGGTATCTCTTTATCTAAAGTATTTAAAGGTTAATTCTGATTATTATGGCAAGAGTAAAAATAACACAAGTACGTAGTAAGATACGTCGTCCGGGTAATCAAAAGAAAACCCTAGAGGCTCTAGGTTTGCGTAGAATTGGTCAAGTAGTTGAGCATGAAAGCACACCATCTATCATGGGAATGATAAAAACAGTTGAACATTTAATCTCTGTAGAGGAAATTTAATAAATATGGATTTAAGTAGCTTAAAACCTGCCGAGGGTTCTGTAAAATCTAGAAAGCGTATTGGTCGCGGACAAGGTTCAGGATATGGTGGAACCTCTACAAGAGGTCATAAGGGAGCTAAATCTCGTTCAGGTTACTCACGTAAGGTTGGATTCGAAGGTGGTCAAATGCCACTTCAGAGAAGAGTTCCTAAATTTGGTTTCAAAAATATCAACCGTAAAGAATACAAGGGAGTTAACCTTGAAACTTTACAAGCTTTAGTTGATAAGAAGAAAATCACAGATACAGTAACAATTGACATTTTAATTAATGCAGGTGTTGTTGGTAAAAACGATTTAGTGAAAATATTAGGTCGTGGTGAATTAAAAACGAAACTGAATGTAACCGTTCACAAATTTACTGCCACTGCTAAAGAAGCTATTGAAGCTTTAGGTGGTGAAGTAACTACTCTATAAGCAAGATATAAATGAAGAACTTGATTGAAACTCTGAAAAATATCTGGAAAATCGAAGAATTACGCCAAAGGATCCTAATTACATTAGGATTCCTTATGGTGTATCGTTTTGGTTCTTATATCCCATTACCAGGAATTGATCCTAATGAGCTAACAGCTCTACATACTCAAACTGCTGATGGATTATTAGGATTACTTAATGCCTTTACAGGTGGAGCGTTTGCAAATGCTTCTATTCTTGCATTGGGTATTATGCCTTATATTTCTGCTTCGATTGTTGTTCAGTTAATGGGAATGGCTGTTCCTTATTTAGCTAAACTTCAAAAAGAAGGAGAAAGTGGAACTAAAAAGATCAACCAGATTACTAGATGGTTAACCATCGCAATTACATTAGTACAAGCACCAGGTTATATTACTAACCTTAAAGCCCAGTTACCTCCACAAGCATTTTTATTAAATGATTTCTTGTTTTGGTCATCTGGTATAGTAATATTAGTAGCTGGAACTATATTTACAATGTGGTTGGGTGAAAGAATTACAGATAAAGGAATTGGAAACGGTATTTCACTAATCATTATGGTTGGTATTATGGCGCGTTTTCCACAGGCAGTTGCTCAAGAATTTGTAGCAAAGCTTGAAGCATCTGGAGGAGGACTTGTAATTCTTCTTATAGAGGCTGTTGCTTGGATGTTTGTAATTTTGGTGTCTATACTACTAGTTCAGGGAACTAGAAAAGTACCGGTTCAGTATGCTAGAAGATCGGTAGCGGGTTCGTCACAATATAATATGGGAGGAGCTGTTGGCGCAAGACAATATATTCCTTTAAAAGTAAATGCGGCTGGGGTTATGCCAATAATCTTTGCACAGGCTATTATGTTTATTCCGGTAAGCTTATTTGGTCTTGTACAAAGCGATTCAATGCAGGGAATGGTTGCAATTTTCTCTGATATCCATGGATTATGGTACAACCTTGTATTCGGTTTATTAATCGTACTATTTACTTACTTTTATACAGCAATCACTGTTCCGACTAATCAAATGGCTGATGACATCAAACGTAACGGTGGTTTCGTACCAGGAATAAAACCTGGTAAGGATACTGAAGAGTTCTTGGATACTATTATGTCTCGTATCACATTTCCAGGATCTTTATTTCTAGCACTAATTGCTGTATTACCTGCTTTTGCATATGTAGTAGGAGTTAATCAATCGTTTGCATTGTTCTTTGGTGGAACGTCATTATTAATTATGGTAGGAGTTGTATTAGATACGCTTCAACAAGTTAATTCACATTTATTGAACCGTCACTATGATGGATTGATGAAAAGTGGTAAACTAAGAGGTAGAGCTTAAATTATAAAGATATGGCTAAACAAGCAGCAATAGAACAAGATGGTACGATTATCGAAGCATTGTCAAATGCAATGTTTCGTGTTGAACTTCAAAATGGTCACGTAGTGACAGCCCATATATCTGGAAAAATGCGTATGCATTATATTAAATTACTTCCAGGTGATAAAGTGAAGTTAGAGATGTCTCCTTATGATTTGTCTAAAGCGAGAATAACTTATAGATACTAAAATAATATTTTAGAATAAAAAGATGAAAGTTAGAGCGTCAATAAAAAAGAGAAGTCCTGAATGTAAAATAGTTCGCAGAAAAGGACGTTTGTATGTTATTAACAAAAAGAATCCACGTTTCAAACAACGTCAAGGATAATTTAATTTAGAAACAAATAGTCTATGGCACGTATTGCAGGGGTAGATTTACCTAAACATAAACGAGGTGTAATAGGTCTTACTTATATCTATGGAATAGGTTTAAGTAATGCGAAAAGTATTTTGGCAGCTGGTGGAATCAGCGAAGATACTAAAGTTCAGGATTGGACAGATGACGAATTATCAAAAATTCGTACTCTGATACAATCAGAATATAAAGTAGAGGGAGAATTAAGATCTGAAGTGCAATTGAATATCAAGCGTCTTATGGACATAGGATGTTACAGAGGTATTCGTCACAGAAACGGACTTCCGTTGAGAGGACAGCACACTAAGAATAATTCAAGGACTCGAAAAGGTAAGAGAAAAACTGTTGCTAACAAAAAGAAAGCAACTAAATAATATTAGCTATGGCGAAGTCTAGTAAAAGCGTTAAGAAGCGTAAAGTTAAAGTTGAGTCAGTTGGTGAAGCACATATCAGTTCTTCTTTCAACAACATCATAATTTCTTTAACTAACAAGAGTGGTCAAGTTATTTCTTGGTCGTCTGCTGGTAAGATGGGATTTAGAGGTTCTAAAAAGAATACTCCTTATGCAGCTCAAACTGCTGCTGAAGATTGTGCTGCAATTGCACACGAAGCTGGTTTGAGAAAAGTAAAAGTTTACGTTAAAGGACCAGGAAACGGACGTGAGTCTGCTATCCGTACATTGCACAACAATGGTATCGAAGTTATGGAGATAGTTGATGTTACTCCATTACCTCACAACGGATGTCGTCCTCCAAAACGTAGAAGAGTATAATTTTAGGAATTTTTAAAAGAAAAAGAAATGGCTAGATATAGAGGTCCAAAAACGAAAATTGCCCGTAAATTCGGAGAAGCAATTTTTGGTGACGATAAGTCTTTCGAAAAAAGAAACTATCCTCCAGGACAACATGGTAACAACAGACGTCGTGGAAAGAAATCTGATTATGCTATTCAGTTAGCTGAAAAGCAAAAAGCAAAATATACTTACGGTATTTTAGAGCGTCAATTCTCTAACTTATTTAAAAAGGCATCAGCAAGTAAAGGAATTACCGGAGAGGTTTTACTTCAACTTTGTGAGTCTCGTTTAGATAACGTAGTATTCCGTATGGGTATTGCTCCAAGTCGTCGTGCAGCACGTCAATTAGTTTCTCACCGTCACATCACTGTGAATGGAGAACTAGTTAACATACCATCTTACAGTCTTAAAGCTGGTGATGAAGTTGCAGTTAGAGAAAAATCTAAATCTTTAGAAGTAATTGATGCTTCTTTAGCAGATAGACAAGATTCTTACGAGTGGATGACTTTTAATCCTGAAACTAAAACAGGTACATTTGTTGCAGTTCCAGAAAGAACTCAGATTCCTGAGAACATTGCAGAGCACTTAATCGTAGAATTGTATTCTAAGTAATTGTAACTTTCAGACTAAATTAATTTATACTTATGGCAATTTTGAATTTCCAAAAGCCTGACAAGGTAATTTTGAACGAATCAAGTGAATTTGAAGGACAGTTTGAATTCCGTCCTTTAGAACCTGGATTCGGTCTAACAGTTGGTAATGCATTAAGAAGAGTACTTCTTTCTTCTTTGGAAGGATATGCTATTACTTCTGTAAAAATAGAAGGAGTAGATCATGAATTCTCTACAATCAAAGGTGTTGTAGAAGATGTTACAGAAATCATTCTTAACCTTAAACAAATCCGTTTTAAACAACAGATTGAAGATGTAGATTCTGAAAATGTTTCTATCTCTATTTCAGGTCAAGACAAAATGGTAGCTGGAGATTTTCAAAGATTTATTTCAGGATTCCAAGTTCTAAATCCAGATCTTGTAATCTGTAACATGGATAAGTCAGTGAAATTCGATATGGAAATCACTATCGAAAAAGGTCGCGGATACGTTCCAGCTGAGGAGAACAAACGTTCTTCTGCTGCAATCGGAACTATATTTGTAGATTCTATATTCACTCCTATTCGTAATGTTAAGTATTCTATTGAAAACTATCGTGTAGAACAAAAAACTGATTATGAAAAATTGGTTTTAGATATTAAAACTGATGGATCAATTTTACCTAAAGATGCTTTGACTGAAGCAGCTAAGATTTTGATTCACCACTTTATGTTGTTCTCTGACGAAAGAATTACTTTGGAAGCTGAAGAAATTGCTAAGACTGAAAATTACGATGAAGAATCATTACATATGCGTCAACTTCTTAAAACTAAGTTGATAGATATGGATCTTTCAGTAAGAGCTTTAAATTGTTTGAAAGCTGCTGAAGTTGACACTTTAGGAGAATTAGTTGCTTACAATAAATCAGATTTAATGAAATTCAGAAACTTCGGTAAGAAGTCTTTAACAGAGCTTGAAGAGCTTGTAAACGTTAAAGGTTTGAATTTTGGAATGGATTTATCTAAGTATAAGTTAGAAAAAGAATAGTCGTAAACTGTCGATTAATCGGCAATTATCATTTGATAGATGAGACACGGAAAGAAATTTAATCATTTAGGCAGGACTGCATCCCACAGAAAAGCGATGTTGTCTAATATGGCTTGTTCTCTTATAGAGCACAAACGTATTACTACTACAGCTGCTAAAGCTAAAGAGCTTAGAAAGTATGTTGAGCCTTTAGTAACAAAGTCAAAAGAAGACACTACACACTCACGTCGTATAGTATTTTCTTATTTGAAAAACAAATTTGCTGTAACTGAGCTTTTCCGCGAGGTTGCTCCTAAAGTTGGTGATAGACCAGGAGGTTATACTCGTATAATCAAACTTGGTAACCGTCAAGGAGACAACGCTGAGATGGTGATGATAGAACTTGTTGACTTCAACGAGATCTACAATCCTAAAGGAGCTAAAGCTGGTAAGAAAGCTAAATCTACTAGACGTGGTCGTAAGAAAGCCGCTCCTAAGAAAGATGAGCCAACTACTGATGTTGAAAATAGCAACGATGAAAACTAGTATTAGCTAGTACATAAATATTTTGAAAAGGATATCCTTAATTTAAGGTTATCCTTTTTTTTGTAACTATATTTGTATACGTAATAATTAATGTAGTTTTTGTTACTTAATTATTATATTTGTTATCAATTTATATCTGATATGAATTTTTAACTTTTAGATTTTAAAATAGAAATTTTTCAAAAATTAAAAATGAAGCTTACGGATAGGAAAAAGGCGATTCTGCTTTTAGAAGATGGAACTATCTTCTACGGAAAATCAATTGGTATTGACGGTACTGCCACAGGTGAAATATGTTTTAATACTGGTATGACTGGATATCAAGAGATATTTACTGATCCTTCTTATTTTGGTCAACTACTTGTTGCTACAAATGCTCATATCGGAAATTATGGAGTTAACGATAATGAAGTTGAATCTGATGGGATGAAAATCGCTGGTTTAATTTGTAAAAACTTCAGTGATGACTATTCAAGAGTAGATTCTGACGGTTCTCTTACAACATATTTTACTGAGCAGAACAAAGTGGCAATATCAGATGTTGATACTCGTGCATTAGTGCGTCATATCAGATCAAAGGGAGCTATGAATGCCGTTATTTCTACCGATTGTGATGATATCACAGTTTTGAAATCGAAAATTGAATCTATACCTAGCATGGAAGGTTTAGACTTAGCTTCAAAAGTATCTACAACTGAGCCTTATTTCTTTGGAGATGAAAATTCAACTTACAAAGTTGCAGTTTTAGATTTAGGAGTAAAGAGAAATATTTTAAGGAATTTAGCTTCAAGAGATTGTTATTTGAAGGTTTTCCCTCATGATACTTCATTAGAAGAAATGGAAGAGTGGAATCCTGATGGATATTTCTTATCTAATGGTCCTGGAGATCCTGAGCCATTAGTTAAAAGTCAAGAATTAGCTACTGCAATTCTAGATAAAAACTTACCTTTGTTCGGTATTTGCTTAGGGCACCAAGTTATATCTTTAGCTAATGGTGTAAGTACTTATAAAATGCATAATGGACATAGAGGAATCAATCACCCTGTTAAGAATTTAGCAACAGGAAAAGGAGAGATTACTTCTCAAAATCACGGTTTTGTTGTTAGCCGCGAGGATATCGATAAGAATGATAATATCGAAATCACACATTTGCATTTAAATGACAACACTGTCGCAGGAATAAGAATCAAAGATAAGAACTGTTTCTCAGTTCAGTATCACCCGGAGGCTGCTCCAGGTCCACATGATTCATCATACCTGTTCGACCAATTTGTGGAAAATATTAGTAAACATAAAAATTAGAAACATGAGTGTTATTTCAAGAATTCACGCTAGACAAATCCTTGATTCAAGAGGAAATCCTACAATCGAAGTAGATGTAGAAACTGAGTTAGGAGCTTTTGGTCGTGCGGCTGTACCATCTGGTGCATCAACAGGAGAGTCTGAAGCTGTTGAACTTCGTGACGGTGGAGATTTATACATGGGAAAAGGTGTAATGAACGCTGTTAAGAATGTTAATGAAATTATCGCTGAGGAATTAGTAGGTTTCGAAGTATCTGAGCAAAATCTTATCGACAAGATTATGATTGAGCTTGACGGAACTCACAACAAAGCAAAATTAGGAGCTAACGCAATTTTAGGAGTTTCTTTGGCAGTAGCTAAAGCAGCTGCAGAAGAAGCAGGTTTACCTCTTTATCGTTACGTTGGTGGTGTAAGTGCAAACACTCTTCCAGTACCAATGATGAACATTATCAATGGTGGTTCTCACTCTGATGCTCCTATAGCATTCCAAGAGTTTATGATTATGCCAGTAGGTGCTGATTCATTCTCTACGGCTATCCGTATGGGAACTGAAATCTTCCATAACCTTAAGAAACTTCTTCACGATCGTGGTCTTAGTACTGCAGTAGGTGACGAAGGTGGATTTGCTCCAACTCTTGAAGGAACTGAAGATGCTATCGAAAGCATTATGAAAGCTGCTGAAATGGCAGGTTACGCTCCAGGAAAAGATGTTATGATAGCAATGGACGCTGCTGCATCTGAATTCTATGTAGATGGTGTTTACGATTACACTAAATTTGAAGGAGATAAAGGAGTTAAGCGTACTTCTAAAGAGCAAGCAGAATACCTTGATCAATTAATTGACAAATATCCTATTATCTCTATCGAGGACGGTATGGACGAGAAAGATTGGGATGGTTGGAAAATGCACACTGAACTTTCTGGAAACAAAACTCAGATTGTAGGTGATGATTTATTTGTAACTAACGTTAAATTGTTAGAGGAAGGTATCAAGAAAAATACTGCAAACTCTATCCTTATCAAAGTTAACCAAATTGGTACTTTATCTGAAACTATCGCTGCAGTTGAGATGGCTCACCGTGCAGGATACACTTCAGTAATGAGTCACCGTTCTGGAGAGACTGAAGATAACACAATTGCTGATTTAGCTGTTGCATTGAACTGTGGACAAATCAAAACTGGTTCTGCTTCTCGTTCTGATCGTATGGCTAAATACAACCAATTACTTCGTATAGAAGAAGAATTAGCAGAAACTGCTTACTTCCCTGGATTAAGAGCTTTCTCAGCTACTAAATTCAACTAGGAAATAAGTTTTTCTAAGAATATATATAGAACCATCTCATTAATTTGAGGTGGTTTTATTTTTTTACCATAGTCTTAACTGCTTTTTTCGTAACTTCACATCTAAATATTTTAATTATGATTTTAGGAGTATGTAGTTGGTTGGGTAGTAAGTTCGATATTAACCCAACTATTATCAGAGTATTGTTTGTAGCATCAGCCGTGCTTTATGGTGCAGGGTTGTTTGTTTATCTGATTCTGTGGGTAGTGAAAACTATTCAGAGCAAATAAAAAAGGGAGTCTGAAAAAGTGTTCAAATCTCCCTTTAATTAGTGGTAATGGTTGTTTTTTATAGCAGTTCGTTAGCAAGGTTCGCTAATTCAGACCTTTCTCCTTTTACAAGCTCAACATGAGCGAAAATTTTATTTCCAGATAATCTATCTACTAAATAGGATAACCCATTCGATTTATCATCTAGATAGGGTGTATCAATCTGTTTAACATCGCCTGTGAAAACAAATTTGGCATTTTCGCCAGCTCTTGTAATAATGGTTTTTATCTCGTGAGGTGTTAGGTTTTGTGCCTCATCAACAATGAAAATAATATCAGACAAACTTCTACCTCTGATGTAGGCTAGAGGAGCAATTACGAGTTTCTCCTTTTCAACCATAGAGTCTAGTTGTTTGTACTCACTTTCGTTTTCCTTATATTGATTTTTAATGAACTTAAGATTGTCCCACAAAGGCTCCATGTAAGGATTAATCTTCGATTTTATATCGCCAGGCAAGAAACCTATATCTCTGTTGCTTAACGGCACAATAGGACGAGCCAAGAATATCTGTTTGAAATCTCTTCTTTGTTCTAGTGCTCCTGCTAAAGCCAATAGTGTTTTTCCTGTTCCTGCTACGCCCTGTAGAGCCACTAATTTTATATCAGGATTAAGCAATGCGTGAAGTGCAAAAGCTTGTTCTGCATTTCGAGGTTTAATACCGTAACACATTTTTTTATTCACCTTCTCAAATTCTTTAGAGAAAGGATTGTAATAGGCAAGGGCAGAGCTTTCGCTACTTTGCAATATGTAATATCCGTTTGCAAGAGGGTTTTCTATTTCGGGGAAAACGCTAGCATCAACACGTTTCTTAGAATAGAGTTCAGAAATTTGATCGTGAGTTACTTCAATTACTTTCTGTACTCCGGTCATTAATTTCTCTACTTCTTTTACTTTACCAGTTTCGTAATCTTCGGCACAGATATTTAGAGCTTTAGCTTTTAGACGCAAGTTTATGTCTTTAGAAACCAAAATAACCTTTCGAGAAGGTTCTTGTTCTTGAAGTAAAACTGCAGCATTCAAGATGCGATGATCCATTTTCTCTTCAGCAAAAACTAGATTTGCATCAAGAGTGGCATCCATGTTATTCATTATTATTTTGAAAGCACCTTTGTTTTCTCCAGGAATATCTATCCACTCTGTTAGGGAGTTTGATTCTGTTATGTCATCTAGGAAGCGAATAAATTCCCTTGCAGCGTAATTTTTGGTATCAGTACCTTTCTTGAATTGGTCTAGTTCTTCTAGTACAGTTATGGGTATGGCAACGTCGTGTTCGTCGAAATTAGTTACACAGTTGTGGTCGAAGATAATAACCGATGTGTCTAGTACAAATATCTTTTGAGGTTGCATTGCCGATTTAGATCGAAGAGGTGTCATAGGCTATAGGATTTATTTGTTATCTAAATATAGTGAAAACAAATGCTAGAAAGTAAAATTGTTATCAACATGAAAATGGGTTGATGGTTGAAAACTATTTGAGTGTCTGTGGGTTGATTAATTTTTCGGATTCAATGTTAGATATTTTATTTGGAATAAATCTAAATAATAAGTTTCTTTGTCGTTGTTGATTATCGAAAAATATTATTCAAGTAACTCAAGTTGATGGTAAGAAGGATATTTCTATTTATAGTATTTACTACTTTTTTTACACCGTTATACTCTCAAGGTATAAAAGGGTTGGATGTGGAGTTTGCTTTAACTAGCGATTTTGCATACAATGTGGATGGAGGAGTAAGAAAAGGTGGAGCATATTTAGGAAATATAGATTTGATATTAAACCTAAATACTGAGGAATTTGGATGGTGGAAAGGAGGAGAGTTTTATTTCTATGGTTTGAATAATCATGGTAGCTCTATTTCTTATTTTGTTGGCGATTTGCAAGGGGTTGATAATATAGAAACGATATCACGTTCAAAGATATATCAGCTTTGGTATAGGCAGAAAGTTGGTGATTTTGAATTTACTTTTGGGCAACACGATTTAAATTCTGTTTTTGCAAATACTGAAGTTGGTGGGAGTTTTATAAATAGTTCCTTTGGCATTCAGCCCGACATTTCTAGTAATATTCCTGTTTCAATTTTTCCATTTGCAACTTTAGGTTTTATAACTAAATGGAATATAAATAAAAGATGGGATCTTCTGTTGGGTATTTACGAGGGTTGCCCCGACGAAACTGTTCATACTAATTACATAAATTGGAATATAGACAAGGCTGATGGGGTAGTGGGTATTTCGGAGGCACATTACCATTACTTGAAAGATGGAGAGAATAAGGGGACGTTTAAATTTGGAATGTGGGTACATAATAAGTTGCCAGAAGAGAGTGGTGGTAAAATCAATTATGGAGTTAATTCAGGTGTGTATTTTATAGCTGACTATAATTTATATTCAGAGTCTGATGCAGATGCACAAGGATTGTCTTGTTTTACCCAATTAGGGTATGTGTTAAACGATTTAGATTATATCCATAGCTATGGTTCGTTTGGGTTGTTGTACACAGGTATTTTTAGAAACAGAGATGAAGATGAGCTTGGCTTGGCTGCAACATTGGTGGTTTTCAATAAAGGAACAACTTATCCTGATTCTGATATTCTGATAAGGAATGAATCTACAATTGAACTTTTTTATAAAGCAGAAATTTTCAATCACTTCTCGTTGCAACCAGATTTGCAGTATGTAGTAAATCCAGGGGCAATAGCTAATTTAGAAAATGCTTTTGTAGTTAATGTTCGAGCTAAATTAGAGTTTTAGTCAGTTTAGGTGTTCTTCGATATTGGTAATATCGTCTTTTTCTACATCGAAATGCCAAGTCTGAAAGCCAAGTTGTTTTGCAGTTTCAATATTATCTAACATGTCATCTACGAAGATTGTTTCTTCTGGTTTTATTTTTAAATCATCTATTACTTTTTCAAAAATAATAGCATCGGGTTTACGACATTGCATTTGATAAGAGTAAAAGATTTTAGCAAATGATTGTTCGAATTTCTCGAACTTGCCATTATCTCGTTTTCTAAGAAAATTTATATGTATAGAGTTTGTGTTTGATAAAAGATACAGAGGATACTTTTTGCCAAGTTCATGTAGGAAATCTACTCTGTACTGTGGTAAGTCGCGAAGTATCTGACACCAAGCATTGTCAAATTCATCATTATTGATATTTGGAGCGATTTTTTTGAAAGCTTTCCTCATTTCCGTCTCTGTCAACAAACCAGCTTCGAAGTTTAGTATGTCAGATAATAAGTCATTAGGGATTTCATTTATGCCTAGTTTTTTAAATGCACTATGAGTTTTTTGTATATCTAAATTGATTATTACTCCTCCAAAGTCAAGAATAATATTTTTTATTTTTGTCATAACAAATTGGTTTTATGGTAGTTTCTCGAAGATGTAAAAATAAGTATGAATTTTTAATAAAAAAATGTTGCAGGTAAATAAAAAACGTTGCATATTTGCACCCGCAAAAGAGGATAACTCTTCAGCAAGGTAGTTCTTAAGAATATTCTTATAGACTTCGGTCCCATAGC